>CAKAQP010000169.1 GCA_916720285.1 uncultured Lachnoanaerobaculum sp.
AGGCACTGATTAGAGGAGATGTTATGAGTACAAGTACATTAATAAAGACAAACAGCGGTATTACACAGGTATCACTGGAAGCAAAGTTTTTCAGTAAAAGATGTATAAATATCAACGGAGAAATAACAGATGAGTTGGCTGTTGAT
This sequence comes from uncultured Lachnoanaerobaculum sp., assembly GCA_916720285.1. Lineage (GTDB taxonomy): Bacteria > Bacillota > Clostridia > Lachnospirales > Lachnospiraceae > Lachnoanaerobaculum. The sequence goes on from CAKAQP010000169.1 coordinate 147, forward strand.
TTTACCGACAAGATATTGGAACTCAATCTGGAGTCCAACGAGCCTATTACAGTGCTTATAAACAGTCCGGGAGGAGAAATAAACAGCGGTCTTTTGATGTATGATGCAATAGTAGGCTCCAAAGCACCTGTAAGGATGATATGTAGGGGAAAAGCATATAGCATGGGTGCGGTGCTTTTGGCGTGTGCAGGAAAAAGATATATGCTTCCAAACAGTGAACTTATGCTGCATCAACCGATGCTTGGCGGAAGAGTATCGGGAAATGCTTCAAGTATCAAGAGTATTTCCGACAGCATGCTGGAAACAAAAAAGAAGATAAACAGTCTACTGGCAAAACATACAGGAAAGACTGAAGAAGAGATTGACAAAGCTACTGATTTTGATCATTATTTCTCACCTGATGAAGCAATTGCATTTAATCTATGTGATGAAATAATAGAATTCTCAAAGGTCATTGACTTTGTAAAAGAAGCGGAGTGGTAATGAGAGATAAAAAGGGTAAGCAGATACAATCCCAAATTGACATGGTGATTTTAGGCGAAGGCGAAGATTGTATATTTTCTACAGACAGTAATATAACCGGTATAAACAATAATATTTTGGTAGTCGGAGGCTCAGGGTCAGGTAAAACCCTTTCCATAACGGAGGCATTTCTGCTGGAATCATATAACAGAAATATCATTACTTCTGTAACAAAGAGAAGAATTGTAAATAAATATTTTTCATTATTGGAAGAAAGAGATTATAAGGTCTGGGATCTTGACTTTGTACATCCTGAAAACGGAAATATAGGTTATGATCCGCTTGATTTTATCAAGAGTTATCAGGATATAGTCTTTGTAGCCAAGAGCATTGTTACAGCAAATAAGAAAAAAGAAAACAGCAATGCGGATCCTTTCTGGGATGAGGCGGCTACTTCACTTTTTGCGGCATTTATATCCTATGTACTGATGAAAAAGGATGATCCGAGCTTTATAGATGTTCTTGAGATGATTGATAAGCTTAGCTTTGAGGATGATACAAGCGAGATAAAGACTAATTATGATTACAATTTTTTAGAGCTTGAAATTGCAAATTCTTTTAACTTCGCTACAGTTAACTGGAAATCTTTTAGGAGATTGCCTATAAAAACCGCAAGTTGTGTTTTCGGAACATTGAATACGGCCATTGGATATGTTTTTACACCTGAGCTTAGAAGAATGTTCAAGATGGAAAATAAGATAAGCTTTGAGAAGCTGGCAATGGAAAAGAGAGCATTGTTTGTGACTACCAGTCCGGTAAATCCAAGCTTAAACAGTTTTATAAATATGTTTTATGCACATATATTTAAAGAACTGTTTGAAATTGGAGAAAGACAGGATGGAGGTGTATTGCCAAGACCTATTCATTTTCTGGCGGACGACTTTGCGACCGGATGTCCGGTACCTTTATTTGACCAGTATATTTCAATATTCAGGGAAAAGGGTATCTCAGTTACACTTTTGATACAGTCGGAGTCACAATTGTCCTCACTTTATGGAGATGACAGTGCTACAACCATTATTAATAACTGTGATACATATGTCTATATGGGTTCAAATGATTTGGATACTGCAAGAAATATCGGAATGAGAGCCGGAATAATGACAGAGGATTGCCTGAATATGAAACTTGGAAATCAGATCATATTCAGAAGAGGCTCAAAACCGAAGTTTTCAAAAAGATATAATATCATGGAAAATGAACTGTATAAAAAGCTTACAAATAATATGAAAGAGCCGAAGGTATTTGAAGGATTTACTCAAGAAAGAAGCTTATTTATAGAAGAACTTAAAAACAGTATAAAGCTATATGAAACAGATCTATATGAAGACGATCAATATGAAACAGACGAGTTTGAACCGAAGTCATTTAAAATAAAGCCCATAGCTGAGATGGTAGAACTATATGGGGGAGCGGAAAATGGAAAGGATGAAATTTTCTATGACTTTTTTAAATTCAGGGATGACTTTTCTGAAGACGAGGATGACTTTCCTGAAGACGATGATGACTCTCCCGACTTTTTCTAGGCATTAAAGACAAAATTTAAAATACAGGGTGAGCAGGGAGAGTATTGATGAAAATAGGTGGTAATTTGATGAGAAAGATTTGTTTTACAAGAGATTTGGAGTTTATATATGAAGATTAAGAAAACCGGATATTTGCTTATTTTTATATGTGCCGCCATTCTTAGTATATACAGTTTTTCTTTATTGGCTGAAAAGACTTATATATTATTTGATATCGGTGAGATGGAAACAAAGATGCTTTATTTTGAACATATACTGCTGGTTGTTATATTTTATCTGATATTAAGATTGGTGAAAAACAATTATATAAGACTTATAGGTATAGGATGTTTTAGCCTGATATATATGATTTTACATCAGGCTGCCACCGCCTTTATAGTAGATTGTATCTTCCTTTTGGTAATCATTTGGCTTGGTGAAATAATACTTGTAAAAGTGAGAAAAAGCTGTGTGGAGGATAGCATTATAGTTCGCTATTTAAACAGCTTTAGCGCAGGAAGCCTTACATATATTATTTTTATATGTGTTCTTTCAGCACTTCATCTTGCCTCAAAAAAAGGAGTAAGATATTTCACCCTCGGACTTGCAATATTTGTTGTAATCACTTATGTTTTGATGAGGTTTTTCAAAATAATAGTACCTGTAATAAAGAATAATACAGAAAAAAAGAAAGAGTTCGAAAATAAAAATTTTTTCTGCCTAGGTTCTGCAATATCACTTTCAGCAATTTTGTTGCAGATTGGAAGAATCAATATTACTTTGGACTATGATTCTTTAAGGTACGGACTTAGAAGCTTGTCGGTACTTATCGGAAATACCGGAATATATGACAATCTGGGAACTGTAAACGATGTATATGTCTATCCGAAAGGACTTGAGATACTTACACTTGCACTTAATACAAAGAAAAGCTTTGGATTTGTACTGAGTTTTTCTTATATATGTGCAATAATGGTACTTTTTACGGTATTTGAGATAGTAAAAGTCTGCAGCGAAAAAAGGACTGATAAGTCATGGCTTGCAGTAGTACTTGTATCGGTGACACCTGCAATTATGAATATGGGGCTATCGGCAAAGACTGATATGATTACATTATTAATGCAGCTGATATCAATACTGAATATGTGCCTATATGTGAAAAAAAGACATAGTTACTATATTACATTTGCGTTGATAGCCTTGCTTGCAAGCATTATATATAAGCCTACAAGTCTTTTGTTCAGCTTCGGCATAGGCATTGCAAATATTATTTACCTTGCTACAGATTTTATAAAGAATAAAAATAAAATCAAAAATTTATTCGGATTTGCCTACCTGTCAGTTCTTCCGATAGCTGCAATAGTACTTGTATATGCAAGAACATATATACTTACAGGTCATATTATTACTTCGGTATATTCTTCTGTATGGTATAAGCTTGGAATAGAGACAAAATATCCTTATACTATCGGAGATTATAGAAGCGCCGGTATGAATATGTCATCAGGTGAGAGCGTGGATATTTTTTACAGACTATTCCAGCTTTTCATATCACCTACAAATGAGACACATATTTATATAGCTTCACCTACTGTATTAATAACTGTATTATTTATAATTCTGGCTGTATTTACTGTAGGATACTGCATTAAAAATAAGGGTAATAAAGATATATTTACATATATAATGATTATTCTCGGAGTAGATACTGCGGTCAGTCTGATAAGCTTATTTATATTAAATCAGGTAGACGGTAATTATTTCATATTGTTGTTTGCTTTGGTTATCATTACGGTTTGTTTTTTGGTTGAAGAAACAGGAGTTAGGAGCTTATTCTATTCATTGACACCATGTATAGCATTTTCATTTCTTATAACGGGTGTTACAAACTGGGCAGGTATCAGAGGACTGACAGAAAATCCAAAGAATATGAGAGAACTGGGAGTCTATAATCATCATGACAGATATATCGACAAAGAAGTGTTGGGAAACACAGACAGCAACTTTGTAGATGTATATATGGATTTGATGAAATTGGGCAATCCGAGAACACTCTTATTGTCAGAGGACAATTTACTTAAAATATTAAGTGCGGATATAAGGACTTATACAGATATTACAGGAAGCGGAGGTAATTCGGCGGTTGTAAGAACACTTGATAATTTTAAAGATTATCTGCATTATGCGGATATAAAATATATCTGTGTTGAAGATGAGTATCTGGAAGGCAGAGAAAGAGCTGCGGATGTTGTAAGATACTTGTTGGAGGATGGAAGTACTACAGTTTATAAAGATTATGGAGATGTAACACTTTATAAAGTGATGATAAATTAAAAAAATGTGCAAGTTTTGGGGCTTGCACACTTTTTTTACCATATATGAAGTATATGCTGCATTATAAGACTCACTGCAGTAATACCTACCCAGCATATACCGCCAAGTATAATAGGCTTGCCGCCTGATTTGATAAGCTTAATAAGATTACTGTTCAGCCCGATTGCAGCCATTGCCATAATGATACAGAACTTACTGAAATCCTTTAAAGGAGCAAATGAATGTGAAGGCACACCTGCACTTAGGGCAACAGTAGTGATAACTGATGCAATAATAAAAAATATTATAAACATCGGAAATGATCTCTTAAGGCTGAAACCGTTCTTAGTATCATTTGACTTTTTTGCATTGATTATTGCAAGCACCAAAGTAATGGGGATGATTGCCAGCGTTCTGGTAAGCTTTACCGTAACAGCCTTATCAAGAGTCTGAGTGCCCAGATTCCACATACTGTCCCAAGTGGAGGCGGCAGCGGTAACGGATGAAGTGTCATTTATTGCAGTTCCTGAAAATATTCCAAAAGCCTCTCCGGTTAAAGTATCAAAGCCAATCATTTTGCCGAAAACAGGAAAGAGAAGTGCAGCCAATACATTGAAAAAGAAGATAACGGATATGGCCTGTGCCACCTCGTCATCATCCGCATTTATTACAGGTGCTGTAGCCGCTAT
>CAKAQP010000170.1 GCA_916720285.1 uncultured Lachnoanaerobaculum sp.
AAGTCTCATCCTCGCTTGATGCCACGGCAACAACATCTCCGCACATCTTTGCTTCCTGGAAGGCTTTTTTTGCCCACTGTCCTGTGATTATGTAATCCGCTTTTTTGTTCTTCATAAGGTTCATAGGAACCATTGCAAACTGTGTATGTCCTCCACCCTGTAAGAAAAGCACTTTATAATTATCAGGGATATTTAAAAGGTCTCTTATATCCTTCTCGGCTTCCTCTATTATCTCTTCATATACCTTGGAACGATGGCTCATTTCCATAACGGACATTCCGCTACCGTTGTAATCAAGCATTTCTGCAGCTGCATCTCTTAAAACCTCTTCAGGAAGTACTGCGGGACCCGCACTAAAATTATATACTCTACCCATGATAATCTCCTTATAATACAATATTTTCTATCTGCTTTTCACAAAGTACCTTCTTGTTTACTTAATCGGATTTAGTTTCAAATCCTTCTCATCAAATGCATCCGATATAGCCGCTCCCGGCGATACCATCGGAAATACCTTTTCGTCAGAATCAATTTCACACTCAATAACAAAAGTTGTATTTGATTTTAATGCCTCTTCAAAAGCGGCATCAAACTCCTCTTTTGTAGTAACTCTTCTTGCCTTAGCTCCCATAGCCTCAGCAAGCTTTACAAAGTCCACTTTGTCTCTTAATACCGTCTGTGAATATCTCTTTCCATAGAACAGATTCTGCCACTGTCTAACCATTCCAAGTACATGGTTATTTATAACAACCTGAATAAGCGGAATATCATATCTTGTGGCTGTAGCTATTTCATTCATGTTCATTCTGAAACATCCGTCACCGGCTATGTTTATTACAGTCTTATCAGGCTCTGCCATCTTTGCACCGATAGCCGCACCAAGTCCGTATCCCATAGTTCCAAGTCCGCCTGATGTAAGTAATGTTCTGGGATTCTTAAACTTATAAAACTGGGCCGCCCACATCTGATGCTGTCCTACTTCAGTACTGATTATTGTATCATCTGCAGTCTTTGCATCTATGGTCTCTATTATGTACTCACCTGTAAGTCCGGTCTTATTTGTTCTTACAGGATACATATCCTTTAATCTTTCAATATGTGCCACCCATTCATCATGATGCATAGGATCAAGTCTTGAGTTAAGCTTTCTTAAGATCAATCTTGCATCACCGATGAGACTGTAATGCGCCTTGATATTTTTGCTTATCTCGGCAGCATCCACATCTATATGCAAAATCTTTGCATTTTTAGCAAATTTCTTGGCATTACCTATTACTCGGTCTGAGAATCTCGCACCGATTACAATAAGCAGGTCGCACTCGGTTATTCCGAGATTACTTGTCTTTGTTCCGTGCATTCCCACCATTCCGGTATATTTCGGGTCTGAGCCGTCAAACGCTCCCTTACCCATAAGTGTATCGGCTACAGGTGCATCAATCTTTGAAACGAAGGTTCTAAGTTCTTCGCTTGCTCCTGAAAGGATTGCCCCGCCGCCTACCAAAACATATGGCTTCTTTGAAGCTCTTATAAGTGAAACGGCATTTAATATCTCTTCTTCACTTACACTTGTAGTCGGCATTACCTTTTCAGGCTTTTGATATTCGTATTCAAAGCTGTCTCCGGTAACATCCTTTGTAATATCTATAAGTACAGGCCCCGGTCTGCCGCTTACAGCTATTTTAAAGGCTCTTCTTATAGTCTCCGCAAGCTTGTTTCCGTCTCTTACAATAAAGCTGTACTTGGTTACAGGCATTACAATACCTGATATATCCACCTCCTGGAAAGAGTCTTTTCCAAGAAGATTATTGCCTACATTACAGGTGATGGCAACTACCGGTATTGAATCCATATATGCACTTGCAATACCTGTTACCAGATTTGTAGCTCCCGGTCCGCTTGTTGCCAGACAAACACCTACTTTTCCGCTTGCTCTTGCATATCCGTCAGCGGCATGTGAGGCTCCCTGCTCATGACTGGTAAGTATATGTCTTATTCTGTCCTGATTTTTATATAATTCGTCATATAGATTAAGTATTGCGCCGCCCGGATATCCGAATACGGTATCAACGCCCTGCTCTAAAAGACATTCAACTATTATTTGTGATCCGCTTAATTTTGCCATCTATCCTCCTATAACTCATCCACTGTTAAAACCGCACCCCTTGGAGCACCTGAAACAAGCTTTCTGTATCTTGCAAGGTAACCTGTTACCTCATTAATTCTGGGCTTCCAGTTTTCTCTTCTCTTTGCAAACTCTTCTTCACTTACTCTGGCATTTATTGTATTTGCATTGATATCAATATCAATAATATCACCGTCTTGTAAAAGTCCTATAGGTCCGCCAACAGCCGCCTCAGGTGAAGCATGTCCGATTGATGCACCTCTGGATGCACCTGAGAATCTACCGTCAGTGATAAGCGCTACGGTAGTATCAAGTCCCATTCCGGCAATTGCCGATGTAGGATTTAACATCTCTCTCATACCCGGACCTCCCTTCGGTCCCTCGTATCTGATAACAACAACATCTCCCGGTACTATCTTTCCACCCTTTATTGCTGTAATTGCATCTTCCTCACAGTCAAATACTCTTGCAGGTCCTGAGTGCTTAAGCATTTCAGGAAGTACCGCACTTCTTTTTACCACACATGAATCAGGTGCTATATTACCTTTAAGTACTGCAATTCCTCCAACCTTTGAATATGGATTCTCGACAGGTCTTATAACATCCGTATCCAGATTTATTGCATTCTTTATATTCTCACCGACTGTCTTACCTGTGACCGTCATACAGTCAAGGTTTAAAAGTCCAAGCTTTGATATCTCCTTCATAACCGCATAGATACCGCCGGCCTCATTTAACTCTTCTATATAAGTGTGTCCTGCAGGTGCAAGATGACAAAGGTTCGGTGTCTTTGCACTTATCTCATTTGCAATATCCACATTCAGCTCAACTCCCGCCTCATAAGCAATTGCAGGAAGGTGAAGCATGGAGTTTGTGGAACATCCGAGTGCCATATCCATTGTAAGCGCATTTATAAATGCTTCTTTTGTCATAATATCTCTTGGGCGGATATCTCTCTTTAACATTTCCATTACGGCATATCCCGCTCTTTTTGCAAGACGGATTCTCTCCGAATATACCGCAGGTATTGTACCGTTTCCTCTAAGTCCCATTCCCAGAACCTCTGTAAGGCAGTTCATTGAATTTGCCGTGTACATACCTGAACATGAACCGCATGTAGGACAGGTCTTATTCTCAAATTCCATTACATCGTCTTCACTTATTTTACCTGCCGCATATGCTCCAACCGCTTCAAACATACTTGAAAGTGATGTGTTCTTTCCCTTAACTCTTCCTGAAAGCATAGGACCGCCCGATACAAATACTGTAGGTATATTGAGTCTGGCCGCCGCCATCAGCATTCCCGGTACTGTCTTGTCACAGTTCGGGATCATTACAAGCGCATCAAACTGATGTGCCATTGCTACCGTCTCTGTAGAGTCGGCTATCAAATCTCTTGAACAAAGTGAATACTTCATTCCTATATGTCCCATTGCTATACCGTCACATACCGCAATCGCAGGGAATACAACAGGTGTTCCTCCGGCTTCCGCTACGCCGAGCTTTACGGCATCTGATATTTTATCTAAGTTTATATGTCCCGGTACTATCTCATTAAATGAACTTACAATACCTATTATAGGTTTTCTCATTTCCTCAGGTGTCATACCTACAGCATTTAAAAGCGATCTGCTCGGTGCCTGCTGCATACCCGACTTCATATTATTGGAGCGTAAATTTTCCATATTTCCTCTTCCTATCACAATCTGCTTTTGTGAAATCATTTTATATATTCAACTATCTTGTCACCCATTTGAGAGGTACTAAGCTTATTCATTCCTTCAGTATAAATGTCTACGGTTCTGAATCCGTCCTTTAAAACCTTCTCAACAGCATTTTCAATATCACCGGCTTCCTTATCAAGACCAAGTGAATACCTTAAAAGCATTGCCGCTGAAAGTACGGTTGCTATAGGATTTGCAATATTCTTTCCTGCAATATCGGGTGCCGAACCGTGACTCGGTTCATAAAGTCCAAGCTTACTCTCATTTAAGCTTGCGCTTGGAAGCATTCCTATGGAGCCTGTGATCATACTTGCTTCATCCGATAAAATATCACCAAACATATTTTCTGTAAGCACTACATCAAACTGCCCCGGATTCATTACAAGCTGCATAGCCGCATTATCTACAAGCATATGTTCTAGAGTAATGTCCTTATAATCCTTTGCCACCTCTTCGACCACATTTCTCCAAAGCCTTGAGCTGTCAAGTACATTTGCCTTGTCTACACTGATCACTTTCTTTCTTCTTTTTGAAGCGATATCAAAGGCAACCTTAGCCACTCTTCTGATCTCATTTTCATTGTAAACAAGAGTGTCCACCGCAGTTCTTACACCGTCTGTCTCTTTTGTATATCTCTCACCGAAGTATAGTCCTCCTGTAAGCTCTCTGACTATTACCATATCAAAACCTGCTTTGCTTATCTCCGTTTTTAAAGGACAGGCATCGGCAAGTTCCTTATATAAAAGTGCCGGTCTTAAGTTTGCAAAAAGTCCAAGCTCTTTTCTTATTTTTAAAAGTCCGGCCTCAGGTCTTAGATTAGGTGCAACATCATACCATTTCGAATTTCCTACATTGCCGCCGACTGCTCCCAAAAGTACCGCATCAGCGCTCTTTGCAATCTCTATTGCTTCGTCTGTCAAAGGCACTCCATATTTATCTATGGAACATCCTCCCATATCTATATCTGTATATATAAATTCATGATTATATTTTTGTGAGACAGCCTCCAAAACTTTTTTTGCTTCTCTTACTATCTCAGGTCCGATACCGTCACCGTTTATCAATGTTATATTTGCTTTCATATTCCATCTTTCCTTATTTTAAAAGATTTTCTTATCATAATACTTTAAAATAAAACTTTTTTCAACTTTACTGTTAACTATTCTTTATTTTATGCATATATATTTTCTATACTTGCCATAACATTTAGTTAAGGGAAATCAAAAAGGGGATGTGAAAAAACTCGATTGAGTTTTTTCGCATCTCCCTTTTTGTATTTAA
>CAKAQP010000171.1 GCA_916720285.1 uncultured Lachnoanaerobaculum sp.
ATACACAGGAATACCTGTTTCCTTATCCCAAACTACAGTAGTTTCTCTTTGATTCGTGATACCGATACCTGCAATATCGGATGCACTTATTCCAAGCTTTGCCATAGCTTCTACAGCTACACTCAGCTGTGTAGACCATATCGTATCCGCATCGTGCTCCACCCAACCGGGCTTTGGATAATGCTGTGTCAGCTCCTTTTGCGCCACCTCACATATCTCACCTTTTCGATTGAATATGATACATCTGCTGCTTGTAGTGCCTGCATCAAAGGCCATAATATATTCTGCCATATTCTTCTTCCTTTACTCTTTTCTTTTTAACGGTTCTTCTCCACTCAAGTCCATTACAATCATTTCCATACTGATATTGTAGTCTTTTCCCAATACTTCTAAAGTTTTCTTATTCATATCCCATATTTCATCCATTCTCTCACCAAAGTTTTCTAAAGTAAGTGGATTATTCTCATCATATCCCAGTTCATTTGAAAACTCACCAAAATAACCGCCTTTTGAAAAATTTGTGTTGAAATTTCTTATAGCCTCCGGAGTGTCTATATTGGTTTCATTAAAAAGAACAAATCCCGGATAAATACCATAGCTGAACCCCTCTATTGTATTCATATCCGTATCATATATAAGCACATATGTACTACGCAATCCAAAATGATCTGACATAATATCTAATTCGAATAACTTATCATATACTTTTCTAATTGCAATACTTCTAAACGCTATATTCTCTTCAATATATCGATAATCCAAATAACCAAAACCCGTATATTGCACAATCATATTCAAATTTTTATATTTACCATATATACTGATATTTCCAAGGTTTATAAATGATTTATACTTCTTGTATGATAAGACAATATCATAATCTTCTTTTATAGTTGCCCTGACAATATATTTCCGATTATCGCCGTGCGGATACGACCTTTCCAATAAAAGATCATCAGCAAAATATGACATACTCGAAAATGCCTGAAATAGTTGTATCATACCATGATAATATCCCGTTTCTACCGCACCTTCATCCTCATCTTTTGGTTCAGGAATCGCAATTGCACGGTCTATCGTATATTTGCTTAAAATTTCAAACGCCTTAATAATCTCTTCCAGCTTTTCATTTTTTCTGTACAACTTATTTCCGATATCGATATATCTCTTATACCCAAAAAATCCATAGTCACGGTCAAAGCAGTATTCAAGCACAGTATTCAGCAGTTTCTCATCCTCTCTTAAGCTTGATATCAAAATACCGTCTACTATCAGATACTCCATAACAGTCTTTTTATTGTTACCTAATTCTTGGGATAAAATATTTTCTACAGTAGCCGTCTTCCCCTCGGTATCATATATTTTTTCAAGTTCTTTTAATCTCGCATCACACTCGACATCATCATTTGCATAATAACTTGCCACTGCCCATATATCTTTTACATCGCAATCTTTTGGAATTTCTACTATATTTTCAAGATTATCTATTCTTTTATATTCATTTTCATCCCTGTTATATCTTGCTCCGTTCCATATTATTTGATTCGCTGTCACATTATAGTCTGAAGACATTAGTTCGTACATGCCTGTCAATACATTAATTATACATACAACAAGTATCAATATTAAGGAAATATATATTCTGTTTCTGTACTTTAACTTCACGCAAATCCCTCCTTAATGCTAAAACTAGTCTATAAATACTTTTGCATTTGGGCATACATCCTTTACATCACAATTTATCTTTAGATGATATAACTGTACTCTTCTCAAGTTCTTAAAATTTTTCACAAAATGCAAATTATCAAGTACATTCTCTTCTTCATATGTGCCTATATCCTCCTCATCATCACCCATATATGTTAGTATTATAGTTTCAACATTCTTAAAATATCCTAAATCAGTAATATCTTTCACATGATAGTCTTTAAAATTTATAGACAGAAATTTTATTTTCCTCAAAGAACTCTTCCGGATAATACCCTTTATTGGCTTTTCTCGTCTTTTTGCCAAAGATATACGATCTTTACCCATAGTATCTCTCACAGCCCTCAAAAATTCTTCGTCCTTAAAAAATGCTATTCTCTCCATTAAAAATATTAGAATAATTATAAATATGCCTAAATAAAATGTTATTGTGTAGTTCATATTTAATTCTTCCTCCTGTTTAAAATCACGTACATTTCAGTTATTATTATATGTTTATTTTATAAATAGTATTACTTTTCACTTTCTGTGGTCATAACATCATCAGGATCTCCATCATCCTAGGCAACAACTTGAAGGTACATAAAATCCATGCCTCCACCATCTGTCTCTGCTTTACTATTTTCTTTTTAACGGTTCTTTCCCACTCAAATCTAATGTAATACAGTCAATATCATAACCATATTCTTCACCTAAAACTTCATAACATCTGTATCGCATATCAAATATTTCAACTAATCTTTCACCGAAATTTTCTTCAGTAATAGGATTGTTTTCATCATATCCCACTTTATTTGCAAACTCACCAAAATATCCGCCTTTTGAAAAATTTGCGTTGAAATTTCTTATAGCGTCTTTTGTATCAACCATATCTTTATAACCATGGTAATCAAATATTTTATATGTCGGGTATATAGCATAAGCTGTTCCTTCTATCAAATGTATATCTGTATCATATACAAGTGTATATGCGGCACAAAGTTCGAAAATATCAGAAGTAGCTTCTAAATGATTAAGTCTTCTAATAAATGTCAGCGTTGACAAATATTTCAGCGAAATATAATCTGTTACATCACGATCATACAGGCTTCCAATCATTAAACCATACACCCGCATGTTTAAATTCTTATATCTGCCATATATATTCACATTCCCTAACTTTATAAATGGTTTATACATTGTATAGTACAATGAAATATCTTTACCATCTCCTCTAACCGCCCGTATAATATATCTCTTATTAGATCCGATATATGATTTTTCCGATATAAGATTATTATCAAAGTATTCTATACCTGAAAATGTTTGAAACAGCTGTATCATGCTGAAATAGTGCCTTATATATGTATCTCTACGGTCTTTATCCAATATCTTTTCAGCACTTGACATATAATCAACCGTATATTTACTTAAAATTTCAAACGCTTTAATTATCTCTTCTACTTTTTCATTTTTTCTGTACAGCTTATCTCCAATATCAATGTATCTTTTATAACCAAGTACTCCAAAGTCCCTATCAAAACAATAGTTTAATGCAGTATTCAATAATTCTGTGCCTTTATCTAAATCTTTTGTCAGGATTCCTGCTACTATAAGATATTCCATTCTTGTTTTCTTATCATCACCTAAATCATGCTCAAGAATATTTTCTATGACTTGCTTTTTACCTTGTTCATCATATATCTTTTCAAGTTCCCTAAGCCTTGACTCACACTCGGCATCATCCTTTGAATAATAACTTGCTACCGCCCAAATATCCCTTATATCACACTCTTTTGGAAGTTCGGATAAGTTTTCAAGCTCATCTATCTTGCGGTATCTGTTTTCATCCCAGTTGTATCTTGCACCTCTCCATATTATTTGGTTTGCTGTCACATTATAGTTAGAAGTAAATACTTCATACATACCGGTCAGCACATTGACTACGCATACAATCAGTATAAACCTAAGCAACCAATATATCCGCTTTTTATACTCTAATTTCATCTATGTCTCTCCTTACCGTAAAAACTAGTCTATAAACACTATTGCTCTCGGACATTCGTTCTTCACACTCTTATCTGCGTTCAGATGATATAACTGTACCCTTCTAAGCTTATTAAAATCTCTTACTTTATTTAGATTATCAAGGACATGTTCCTCATCATACATTCCGATATCTTCCTCATTATCGCCCATATATGTCAAGATAATTGTCTCAACATTCTTAAAATATTCAAGATCACTTACATCCTTAACATGGTAATCCTTAAAATTGATTGATAAGAAGTTCATCTTCTTTAAATCCTTTTTCCAAATGATACCCTTGATAGGCTTCTCTCTTTTATGTGCCAGAGACATACGGTTTTTTCCCATAGTATCTCTTACCGCTCTAAGAAACTCCGCATCCTTAAAAAAAGCTATTCTGCTCACCACAATCATGCATATTATTGTAAATATTCCCAAGTAAAATGATAATGTATAATTCATTTCCATATTTCCTTTCCGTTAAACTTCTCTTGCAGACTTACCATATTATTTGTGTATTAAAAGGGCTCTATACTTTTCCTTATTGAAAGATTATAATCATTAGTGCCCAAATGCATAGATATCATATCCATCTTTTTCTTTATCTACATCATCCTTAATAAACTCACCCTCACCAATCGCAAATATTGATATTCCTACATTGTTCTCATTAAAATCATCTACCGTAACTATTTCCATTCCAATGCTTAAATCAAATTTTTTATATTCATTCTCTTTCGGCTTTGCAAATTCTATAGTAGTATTAGCATATATAACCTTTTGTACTTTTCCCATGTCGGAACTTGATTGATAATTATTATCTTCATTAAGCTTATATCTTATTATCGAACCCGGCCAAATCTCATTCTCTCTAATAATATAGTCTATCTTTTCATCAAAATGGTCTATCTTACTCCTTGCGTGTTCGGGAAACAGACTTGCTAAAAGCTCTCTATCATTAGTATTTAAAGCCTGTACTATCTTTTCAATATATTCATTAGCCACTTTTGCATCACCATATATATAATTATCTATTTTATCAGCGTCGTGTATATATCTTGCAGTTTCAACTACTGATTTACATCCTGTAAGTAAACTTAATATTAAAATACCCATCAACATTTTAATTTTCATCAGTTTGTATTTCCTCCTTTCCACATTTCTCCCTCAGCAAAATCAACCATTCATGCAATCATTAAGTTCTTAAACTATATTTAAATGTTTTATTAAAATTACGATCTGATATTACTTACCGTATTGTTTGTTTATTAACAGAACTCCTATGTATTTTCATAGGAGTTCTAAAGGATCTACCTACTGCTCTCTGTAGTCATAACCTCATCAGGATTGACAAAGTCAGCCCAAAACGGATTATCTACCCAAAGGTAATATCCTCTGTTGCTG
>CAKAQP010000172.1 GCA_916720285.1 uncultured Lachnoanaerobaculum sp.
ATATAAAATGGTTATATCTTGTATAGTAGGATTTGCAATTCCAATTATAATATTTATTTCAGAAAGAAGAAGTAGGAGGGAAATGATATTTATTTATTGCTGCACTTTTGATTCATTTTGTGACAGATACTTTGATAGTTATATTAAACGGATTTCATGTACCTTTGATATTTGTAGAGCTTATCTTTGGTGTGGTTTCAATAATAGTTGCGTTATTTTCACGAAAGATATATGTAGAAGAAAGTTAAGATGTGTTTTTAAAAATGCTATGATATAATTATAAAGTTAAAATAAATAATAGCGATCGAAAGGAGAATGACTATGAGGAATACGATGAATAATACAATAAGTGGAACTATAAACTACAGAGGCATAGTTGTTCGCTGTCTATTATTCTAAAACTTTTTTATTAGAGAATGAACGATAAAGCCTTTGAAACAGAAGAAAACAGAGGTTTTTATTTTGATACAATTGAATGGAAAATACGCACAGGCGTATATTATGTGTGATGAAACTATGGAAAAATCCATGGTGGAAGAAGTGGCAAAGTCTCAGGTGAGAATGATTTGTGATAATGAAGTATCACAGGGAGCAAAGATCAGGGTAATGCCTGATGTTCATCCGGGAAAGGTAGGTCCTATAGGTCTTACAATGACTGTGGGAAAAAAGATTTTACCTTCTTTAGTGGGAATAGATATCGGTTGCGGTATGCTTGCGGTAAAACTCGGTAAAATAAGAAATGATTTTATGAAGCTTGATACTGTAATCAGAGATAATGTTCCGGTCGGATTTGCTGTAAGAAAAGATGTACATGCATATGCCGACAGAATTGATTTAAGTAATCTTAAATGTTTTTCACATATAAGATCTGAGAAAGCATTGCTTAGTCTTGGTACTTTAGGTGGCGGAAATCATTTTATTGAGCTTGATACAGCAAAGAACGGTGAAGTTTTTCTTATAGTGCATACGGGTAGCAGACATCTTGGAAAAGAAGTGGCTGAGTACTATATGAAAGCGGGACAGGATGAACTGAAAGACAACGGTATAAATGATATTCCCTTTGAAATGACCTATCTTAGCGGTAATTTGATGGAAGATTACTTACATGATTTAAAAATCGTGGAAGAGTATGCGATATTAAACAGAAAAATAATTGCTGCTGAGATTATAAAAAAAATGAAGTGGAAGGCAATAGAAGAAATTTCATGTTCTCATAATTATGTGGATTTTTCGGGAAATCAGCCTATATTAAGAAAGGGTGCCATTTCAGCGAAGTTGGATGAAAAGGTAATAATTCCCATAAATATGAAGGAAGGTGTTTTACTTGGCAGAGGACTTGGAAACGAAGAATGGAATAATTCGGCACCGCATGGGAGCGGAAGAGTACTTTCAAGAGGAGAAGTAAATTCTTCGCATACGGTTTCCGAGTTCAAAAAAGAGATGAAGGGTATCTATACAAGCTGCATAAGTAAGGATACTTTGGACGAAGCACCTTTTGCATATAGAGGAATTGACTATATAAAAGAAGTTATAAAAGATACCGTAGAGGTGGAAAATGTTCTTACTCCTATATATAACTATAAGGGAGGGGACAGAAAATGATTTTACAAATAAGTGCCGGTATGGGTCCGGTGGAATGTCAAAGAGCTGTATTCGGTATATGTAAAGCTTTAATGAAAGAAATTCCGTCTTTAGAGATTTTAAGTTATGTGAACGGAGAGGAAAAAGAAACTTTTTATTCGGTGATGCTCTCGTCTGATGAGGATTTGTCATATCTTGAAGGTACCATGCTTTGGATTTGTAAAAGTCGCTATAGGCCGGAGCATAAAAGAAAGAACTGGTTTGTGGATGTAAGTATTATTCCGGAAACAGTTAATGTAGATGATAATTTCTCTGAAGCGGATATAATAGTAGAGAAATTTCATGCAAGCGGACCGGGTGGACAAAATGTAAACAAGGTGGAAACCGGAGTGAGGGTTATTCATATTCCTACAGGAATAAGGATAAGTTCAACAAGAGAACGAAGTCAGCTTATGAATAAAAAGGATGCTCTTAGAAAACTTGCAATTGTTTTGAAAAATAAGAATACTTCACAAATTGAACAAAGTAAGAACAATGCATGGAGCAAGCATACCGAGATAGTAAGAGGCAATCCGATAAGAGTATATGAGGGTGAAAAATTCAGGCTAAAAAAATAAACTTGAGGTGATATTATGGGTGATGGAGAAAATTACAATGTAGAAGAAGATATCAGTATAAGCAAAGAGACTGTAGATAGTGAGAATAAAAGTATGGAAAAATATCCGTGGCTAATATCAATACTTTATATTTTGGTATTGTATGGGTGGATCGGTTTTGTTATTTACGGAATGAAGTACTTTAATTTAAATAAATGGCTATCTATAGGGTTTAATATAGTATTTCTTATTGCGTTTATAACACTTCTGACAGTTCAAATTAGTAGAGTATTGCCTGAGATAAGAAGTGGGAATATAGACTATTGTATAAACGGCTTTTTATTTTTTAAATATACCATTTTGCCTTCTACATTGTTTTTTATTTTTCTGGCACTTGTTATATTTCTAGGTGGACTAAGTATTTCACTTATAGCCTTTATTTTACCTGCAACGCTTTTTCTTGCGCCGTTTATACTTATGGCGGCTTTTATACTTTCACCGATAATGTTGGCAATCTCTTTTATAGCCGCTTTACCCGGATTTGTTTTGGCAGTAGGTACTGTAATTATCGGTAGAAAACAAAAAGAGATGAAACTTGGTAGCTGCGTTTTACATATACTCCTGCAGTTTGTCCCGGTGGCTGATTTGATAGATGCATTATATATTTCGATACATTATTGGAACAGGGCAAAGAAATTGGCTGTAATTACAGCCGTTTCTACCGGCATATTTATAGCTGTAAGTATTATTTTATATATAATATGTTAAGAAATAATAATTCTTAAAAGGAGATATAAGTGATATGGAAAATGATTTTATATTAGAAAAAGACCGTATTATAAATGAGGAATCTACACAAAAGCATTTTCCTTGGATTTTAGGTATAATATATAATATAGTGGTTTACAGATGGGCGTATGTTATTATATCTCAGTTAAATACTACAGTAAAAAAAGAATTTGAAATTTTACCTCATATAGTATATCTTTTCTTACTTTTAATACCGCTTATATTGCAAATCATAAGCGTGAATAAGGCTATAAAAAGGAATGATATAAATTATTGTATTGACGGAGCTCTTTTTTACGGATATGCAATGTTTCCGATTTCATTATTGTGTGCAATATGTATTTTTGGTGTAGCTGTGGGCGAAATATTTATGTTGATTGCATGTATGGTAGTACCGGCAATAATCTTTTTCGTACCGTTTATTGCAATACCCTGTATTATATTTTTGATGATACTAATATTGCTGTACTATGTTTTATTGTTACCGGCAATGTTGGCGGCCGGTTATCTGGTCCGCTGTTATAAAGATGAATATGGTTTAAGTAACAACAAATATAACAGGCATAAGGTTTTTCGATTTATACCCGGAGTAAATTTAATTGATATTTTGTATATTTCAAATAAATACAGGGATAGAGGAAAATCACAAACTGTAATTATAGCAGTTTCCTTAATATTGATGATTCTAACAATCGTTGCGGCAATAGCAATCAGTAGAATATTATAGGTATATAAATGAAATCAAAGAAACTTTTTAAAATCATTGCTGCATGTATATTGCTTGCAGTAATGATTTTACTGATATTTATAAGATATTATCATAGAAGCACTTCTGTAAAGAGACCTAAGGATGCTTATGTTTAAAAAAACAAGAATACTTCACAAATTGAACAAAGTAAGAATAATGCATGGAGTAAACATATGTATATAGTTAGAAGAAATCTGATAAGAGTATATGAGGGTGAAAGATTTAGGTTAAAAAATAAATTTTAGGTGACATTATGAATGAAGAAGAATGGTTCTATGTCAAGATTTAGTACAAATTAAAATGAGAGGTTCTACCGGCTAAGATGCCGGAAGAACACGTGCCTTATTATATAGCTTTTCAAACTCGTCAGGAGACATATAATCACAATGACTATGAATCCTTACCGTGTTATAAAAGGCTTCAATGTACTCAAATACAAGCCTATATGCGTGGCTGTAGTTTTGAATACTGAATCTGTTTAGCCATTCTCTTTTAATCAATGAATGAAATGATTCAATGCACGCATTATCATATGGATAGGCACAACGAGAATAGCTTCGTTGCATAGTTTTGGTGGCTTCACGCCAAGCATTTGATACATACTGGCTACCACGATCTGAATGTATTATTAAAGGTTGTTCGATATTACGATAAGCCTTTGCTTTATTAATTGTGGCTACAACATTTGATACTTCCATAGTATCAGAAAGAGTCCAGGCTATTATTTTCCTGGCAAATAAGTCCATAACACAATTAAGGTAGACAAAGCCATTTTGAGTCCATATATAAGTAATATCTGTGCACCATACGGCATTGGGGCGTTCCGGGTTAAATCGTTCATCAAGTATGTTTGTAAGTTCAGTACTAAAATCAGAGCCTCTGGTGGTGGTAGTAAAAGGCTTAATCCATTGGGCTTTAATACCCATTTCATGCATATATTTTCCTACAGTGCGCTCAGCAATAGTTTCACCCGACTTACGAAGTTCTTTGGTTATTTTAGGAGCACCATAGTTTTGTTTTGAAGCATCATAAATAAGCCGGATATTCTTCTTGATAGTTTCCTTCCTCTGAATAGTAGAAGATAGTTTTCTATTAAGAAAAGAACGATATCCAGATCGAGACACACCTAAAAATTTAAGCATTCCGGAAGTAGAGACACGGTGTCCGTTTACTTTAGCTGCCTCTACCTTTGCAGAAATCTCTGTATAGATAGCAATAGTTAGCTTTTCCCCAGAATGCTTATGGCTTTTTTTAGTACATCAAGAGCATCCTGAGCATCACGAAGCTCACGTTTAAGGCGAGCTATTTCTTTTGCATCATCAGATTGATAGTTACCTGAGCCA
>CAKAQP010000173.1 GCA_916720285.1 uncultured Lachnoanaerobaculum sp.
GGAATAATGTATTCTCACAGTTTAACTCGGACGGTAAGGGCAATTATACAGAGCTCATTCAAAAGAATATAGATACAGGTATGGGGCTTGAAAGACTTGCGGTAGCGCTTCAGGATGTAGAGTCCATATTTGAGGTTGATACTATAAAGAATCTGCTTGACAGAGTTGCAGATTTGGCAAAGACATCATATAAAGAGGATGCCAAAAAGGATATATCACTCCGTCTTATTACAGACCATATCAGATCATGTACATTTATGATTTCAGACGGTATTATGCCAAGTAATGAAGGTAGAGGTTATGTACTTAGAAGACTTCTTAGAAGAGCTGCAAGACATGGAAGAATGCTTGGAATAAAGGATACTTTCTTGGCTTCTCTTGCAAATACAGCAATAGAGCTTTCAAAGGACGGTTACCCTGAGCTTGAAGAGAAGAAGGAGATGATCCTTAAGGTTCTTACTGAGGAAGAGAACAAGTTTGATAAGACCATAGATCAGGGACTTTCAATCCTGGCAGAAATAGAAGAGAACCTCACAAAGAGCGGTGAAAAGGTGATTTCTGGTGAGGATGCATTCAGACTGTATGATACATACGGTTTCCCTCTTGATCTTACAAAAGAAATAATTGAAGAAAAGGGCTTTGCTGTAGATGAGGCAGGCTTTAATAAGGCTATGGAGGCTCAGAGAAATCAGGCAAGAGCAGCCAGAAAAGCTACAAACTATATGGGAGCCGATGTTACTATATATCAATCACTTGATCCGAAGCTTACTACAGTGTTTGAAGGTTATGACAGCCTTCTTGATACAGGTAAGATAACCGCACTTACTACAGAGGATGAAATAGTTGAGGCTATTGCAGAGGGTGATCATGGAACAATTATTCTTGATAAGACTTCATTCTATGCTACCATGGGTGGTCAGAATGCGGATATCGGTGTGATAAAGAAAGATGATGCCGTATTTAATGTAGTGGATGTTATCAAGCTTGCAGGTGATAAGATCGGTCATGTGGGATTTGTAAGTCAGGGAATGTTTAGGCTTGGAGATACAGTGGAAACTGTTGTAGATTCTGAGAACAGAAAGAAAACAGCGGCAAATCACTCTGCAACTCACCTTTTACATAAGGCACTCAGAGAGGTGCTTGGAAACCATGTCGAGCAGGCAGGAAGCTATGTTGCTGCAGACAGACTTAGATTTGACTTTACACATTTTAAGAGCCTTTCAAGAGAAGAGATTGCAGAGGTAGAGGCGCTTGTAAATGTAGAGATAAATAAAGCTCTTCCGGTAGTTACAGATGTAATGAATGTGGAGGATGCTAAAAAGAGCGGTGCTATGGCGCTCTTCGGTGAAAAATATCAGGGCGATGTAAGAGTTGTAAGCATGGGAGATTTCTCAAAGGAGCTTTGCGGAGGTACTCATGTACATAACACATCGGATATCAAGCTTTTCAAGATTCTTTCAGAAAACGGTATTGCAGCAGGTGTAAGAAGAATAGAAGCTCTTACAGGTGACGGAGTTATCGAATTCTATCAGGATATAGAAAACAGAATGCAAAAAATGGCGGAGCTTTTAAAAACAGGTGAATCTGAACTTGTTGCAAAGGCTGAGAGCTTACTTGATGAGATGAAAGCACTTAAGTCTGAGAATGAGAAGCTTAAAGCAAAACTTGCAAGTGAAGCACTGGGAGACAGCACTGAAAATATTGAAACAATAAATGGTATCAAGTTTATTGCAATGCAGGTAAGCGGTGTTGAGATGAATGAGCTTAGAAATCTTGGAGATAAATTAAGAAATGATGTGGATGACGGTATGGTCGTACTTGCATCAGATGTTGACGGTAAGGTAAATCTTTTATGTATGGCAGGTGATAATGCACTTAAGGCAGGAGCACATGCAGGAAATATTATCAAAGCCATTGCTACACTTGTAGGTGGTGGCGGTGGCGGTAGACCGAATATTGCTCAGGCCGGCGGAAAGAATCCTGCAGGTATCAAGGATGCGCTTGATAAGGCAAAGGAAGAGTTTAAATCACAGTTGGCATAGGGGGACAGCAATATGCGAATTATATGCGCAAAAGATTATAAAGAAATGAGTGAAATGGCAGCAGACATAATAGGTGCACAGGTACTTTTAAAACCTGATGCCGTACTTGGACTTGCTACAGGTTCAACGCCTATAGGTACATATGAAGAACTGGTAAGAAGATATGAGGCAGGCAGACTTGATTTCAGTAAAATTAAAACTGTAAATCTTGATGAGTACAGAGGGCTGACAAGGGATAATGATCAAAGCTATTATTATTTTATGCATACACATCTTTTCGATCATATAAATATAAATAAAAATAATACAAATGTACCTGACGGTATGGAGACTGATGCACTTAAGGCAGGTCAGGACTATGAAAATATTATAAAAAATTACGGTGGTATAGATTTACAGCTTCTCGGACTTGGCAATAACGGACATATCGGTTTTAATGAGCCGGGTGATGAATTTATTGACAAGACTCATGTAGTAGATTTGACAGAGAGTACAATAGAGGCTAATAAGAGATTCTTTGCAAGTATAGATGATGTTCCTAAGCAGGCATATACTATGGGTATCGGAAGTATTATGAGAGCAAAGCGTGTACTTATGGTAGTAAACGGTAAGGGAAAGGCTGAAATTGTAAAAGAAGCATTCTTTGGG
This sequence comes from uncultured Lachnoanaerobaculum sp., assembly GCA_916720285.1. Taxonomy (GTDB): domain Bacteria; phylum Bacillota; class Clostridia; order Lachnospirales; family Lachnospiraceae; genus Lachnoanaerobaculum. The sequence goes on from CAKAQP010000173.1 coordinate 2,691, forward strand.
CCTATTACACCTAAGGTACCTGCATCTATATTGCAGTTACATAATGATTTTATTCTGATAGGAGATGTGGAGGCTTTGTCATGCTTATAAAAAATGCTATTGTATTTGATCCGGACAGAGTATTCAGAAACAGAGAGATACATATTTCAGGAGATAAGTTTTCAGAAAGCTCATTCATGAATCTTGGGTTTACATCTGAAGATGACAGAAAGCAGGTGGATGCTACAGGACTTTATGCCATACCGGGGCTTATAGATATACATTTCCACGGCTGTATGGGTGATGATTTTTGTGATGCAAAGGAAGATACAATAAAGAATATAGCTGAATACGAGGCTAAAGTAGGTGTGACAAGTATTTGTCCTGCCACCATGACTATTTCTAAAGATGAACTTAAAGAAATCATGAAAAAAGCTGCCGCATATGACGGCGATACAGGTGCCAAGCTTGTGGGTATAAATATGGAAGGACCTTTTATAAGTGAGGCAAAAAAGGGTGCTCAGTCATCAAAGTATATATTAAATACGGATGTGGATTTCTTTAATGAATTAAACGAGCTTTCGGGAAATCTTATTAAGCTTGTAGATATCGCTCCCGAAGGAGATGGCGCTATGGATTTCATAGCAGGTGTAAAGGATAAAGTTGTAGTATCCATTGCACATACTATGGCAAATTACGATACAGCGGTAAAGGCATTTGAAGAGGGTGCATCTCATGTCACTCATCTTTACAATGCTATGCCACCTTTTACACATAGAGAACCCGGAGTAATAGGTGCGGCTATTGACAATGACAGAGTATGTGTGGAGCTTATCTGTGACGGTATTCATATTCATCCTGCTGTAGTAAGAGCTACATTTAAGATGTTCGGAGATGAGAGGGTTATACTTATAAGTGACAGTATGAGAGCATGCGGACTTAGTGACGGAGAGTATACACTTGGAGGACAGAAGGTATTTGTTACAGGCAGAAAGGCCGTGCTTGATGACGGCACTATAGCAGGTTCCGTTACAAACCTTTTTGAATGTATGAAGAGGGCTGTACAGGATATGCATATCAGACTTGAGGATGCTATAGCGGCTGCAACAATAAATCCGGCAAAACAAATCGGAATATATGATAAAGTCGGAAGTATTGAAGACGGAAAATATGCGGATTTGGTTTTAATGGATAAGTCATTAAATATAAAAGCTGTGTATGTACATGGCAAGGAAATATATAGTGAATTATAAATTGTGTGAGGCGAGGTGAAAACTTCGCCTTTTTGAATATTATTATCAGATTATATATAAAATTGACAACTTTATTCAGTTATTTTGAATAAAGTGTTATATTGGAATAATATATCATTTGAATTAGATAAGTTTAGATAAGTAAATAATATGAATTATAACATAAAAAAGTTGTACATTTATTCAAATTGTGCTAAAATTCAAGTGTGAGCTTTATTGAAAATATGTTGTTTTCTAAGGGGAGGTTTTCTTGAATGAGTGTACAATTATTGGATAAGACTAGAAAGATTAACAAGTTATTACACAATAATAATTCACAGAAAGTAGTATTTAATGATATATGTGAGGTATTATCAGAAATACTCGAAGCAAATAGTCTTGTTATTAGTAAAAAGGGAAAGGTATTAGGAGTTGGAACACATAATGGTACATCTGAGATTACAGAGCTGATTGCTGATAAAGTAGGTGGCTTTATAGATGAAATGCTGAATGAAAGACTACTCTCAATATTGTCCACAAAAGAAAATGTTAATCTTGCAACACTTGGATTTGACGAGGAATATGTAAACAGATTTCAGGCTATTATCAGCCCGATTGATATTGCAGGTTCAAGACTTGGTACTGTATTCATTTACAAAGAGGAGAAGGGCTTTGATATAGATGACATAATATTAAGTGAATATGGTACAACAGTGGTAGGACTTGAAATGATGAGAAGTGTTAATGAGGAGAATGCGGAGGAAAACAGAAAAATTGCTATTGTAAAGTCTGCTATATCAACATTAAGCTTTTCAGAACTTGAAGCTATAATACATATCTTTGAAGAGCTTAGCGGCAACGAAGGTGTGCTTGTAGCAAGTAAGATAGCTGACAGAGTAGGAATCACCAGATCGGTAATAGTAAATGCACTAAGAAAATTTGAAAGTGCAGGAGTAATAGAAAGCAGGTCATCCGGCATGAAGGGTACTTACATCAAGGTAATAAATGATGTGGTATTTGCAGAGCTGGAAGAGGTAAAGAAGGATCAGGGTATCAAATAAAGTTAACATACTAAGGACCGGCA
>CAKAQP010000174.1 GCA_916720285.1 uncultured Lachnoanaerobaculum sp.
AATGCCTGAGGAACTTACATTAAGCCTAGCAGAAAGTTTTGTTAATAATAATATAGATATTTATGTAGGAATTGGAGTAGACAATGTTGAAAAGGAAGGATTTACATTGGATGAGTCCCCTATTATCATACTTGGTAATGAGGGTAGTGGTAAGACAAATTTATTGAAGCTACTTATTTATCAAATGACTGATAATACGTATATTTCTATTTTTGATTCAGACAGTAAAGAATTGTATCAATATAAGAGCGAAAAAATAGAGATAATAAAGGATATTGATGAATTTATTTTGTTTATGGATAGGCTTGAGGAAGAAGTTATAATTAGAGAAAAACAAATAGAAGGACTTGAAGAGGAACAAAAGAAAACTATTATAAGAAAATTAGATAGAAGAGCTGTTTTTATAGATGATCTATCATTGTTTTTCAGTCATAAGACTAATGCTAAATCGGATATTGCAAATGTTATGGAAAGAGCGTCAAAGACGGGTGTATTTATAGCTGCAACAAGTTTATTAAGTAAATTTTACTCCGGAGAACCTGTTACGGATTTATTTAAACGCTCAGGTAGGGGTGTACTTTTGAGTAACCAGTCTTATATGGGAGTAGTACCGGTTGAACTAATACCCGGAGTTAATGAGGGTGTTATTTACAAAAAGGGTTTTGCGGCAATTGTTAAAATTCCAAAGGCGTAGGAGGACTATATGGATGAGGAAAAAATGAGAGAGATATATTATAAATATTTGAGAGATTTGTCAGAGATAGATGAGGCAAAGGCAGCATGTAAAGAGAGAAAGGCGGATATTGATACAGATTGGGAGATTAGCAGATCCATGTGTAGAGAAGAAAATGAAAGGATATCTGAGTTTGTAGTTAAATATGGGGAGTCTGAGGAGACACTATTGTTGAGGAAGCATATGGGTATATTTTATGAGCAGGAAGAAGCTGATTTTAGAAAACAAAAAAATATACTTGAAGACGAGTATAGAACTTTGTTGCAAAGAGAACAAAGTATAGAAGAAGAGTACAGAAAGTGGTCACTTTGCGAAGATACAGAGGACAACAATGGATAATTACAGCGAGCCGGATAATACAAGACTGGACTTAGATCCTTCTGTGTTATACGAAAGGGGTGGACGCAATTCTTCCACATTGGATAAATTTGGCATTCCTGTTTTTGATAAAGACATATTAGATACTATAAAGAAATATGAACAGAATGAAAAAATAGAAATAGCCTATATAAGAAACAATGTTTTTGATAATAACTTACATAATGGAGATACAGAACTGGAATATATAAAGAAACAAGTATTTTTATCAAAGCAGGTAAAATGGGAACCACTTGTAGTAGATGATGTAAAGGTAGGCAATAAAACAGGTTTTTTAATTTTACTTATAATAGTTGTACCACTTGCAATCATAGGTATTTGTAGAAAAAAGAAGGTTATAAGGAATGCTTACATTGACAATAGTGATTATAAATAGTGGTCATGTGCTTAATATAATGATTAAGGCTGAACAAAGAATTTTAGATGTTATAAACATACTGATACAAAATAATTTTATTAAAATTGAGAGTAAAGAGTATGGAATATATGTACGATCTTGGAGACTGGGAGAGTATATCAATAATTTGTTAACATTCAGACAAGCAAATATATTTTATGGTGATATTTTGTATCTGGAGGTTGAAGAGCGATGAGTGAAGAACTACATATAAAAAAGGTTGATTTAAATTCAAACAATATTTATGAGTATGAAATGCTGAAAAACCTAAAGCATGATTTTATACAATATGAGTATGAAGAGACTATAGATGAAATAGTAATAAGATATAATATTGACGGACTTAAGTCTATAAAAGATTTTATATCTGATAAAAGAAAAGTGAAATATTCTCTGTTAATAGAACTTATGGAAATAATAAGAGAAAATAGTCAGGTATATTTTTCGCTATCACCTGAAAATATATTTGTAAATGACAGACAAAGAATAAAAATACTTGTTAGGGATATAAATGGAGAACATCAGTCAAATAAAATTGATGAGATACGTGCATTGGCAGGCTTTTTATTACAAAAGAAGTACTCATATAATGATTATATAAATGGTGGACTTAGTTTGTTGTCAAAAAATGAAGATACAAAGTTTCTTGCAAATTGTAGTGAAGAGAATGAATTATATAAAGAGCTGAATTCTTTATTTAATAAGGAATTGGATAAAGAAAAATTGAATAATATTACTGTTGGTAAGAATAGTTATTTGGCTATAAAAAGTATGGCAGTGATATTTGCATTGATTAGCATTTGTATGTCAATAATGTTTTTTAGACAAAGTATTATTGTATTAAAGCCTTCCATGAGTGCGTTATATGCAGAAAGGTCGTACCTTGAAATGAACTATATAAATGTGATAGACAACTTAAAAGATGTATCTGTTAGTACTATGAATGAACATGAAAAATATATTTTGGCAGTATCATATATAAGAAGTCAGTCTGTGGATGCATTTTCTGATGAGACTAAAGACATGCTTATAGATAGGTTGTCATATAATTCTGATGTTAAGCAACTCGACTATTGGATTTATCTTGGAAGGACAGATGCAGATAATGCAATAGATATTGCGCAGCGTCTTTCAGATAACCAACTATTATTATATGCGTATATTCAAAAATATGAAATTGTATCAGCTGATACAACATTATCCGGAGATGATAAATCGAGCCAATTAAACAGTATTAGAGAAAATATAAAAGATTTGGCACAAACACTTGGGATAAAGTATGAGCCTGAAAAAACTGAAGAATAAAATGGGTGATTGGATATGTATATATGGACATCTAAAATAAAGTCAAAAGCTAAAAAATGAAATCAAAAAAGGCAGAAATAGAGTTTATACTATCGGATAAGATGGCAGATGTAGAAGTACTTAGATTATTTATTCCGGATGGTAAGGATATATCATTTAACGGAGTTATAATAAACGAGAAGGATTCAGTAGACGGATTACCTCATAAGGTCAATAACTTTGATGATTTCTATAAGTATATGGGGCCAAAGGAACACTTAGGACTGGATCCAAGGACTATAATAGATAACTAAATATTAATTTATCGAAACTATAAAGATATAAGGTATGGCATGAAATAGAGTGTTATTAAGACATCTTTTCTTTGTAGGAACTTATATAGTGTAGGAGGGCATATGAACAAAATTTTAAAGTCAACGAAGCTTATGGCGGTAGCGTTAAGTGTATGTATGCTATGTAGCGGTATAGTTCTTGGAACTATCGCCAATACAGAGATTCCGCAAAACAGCAGTACAGCTAATAATTATCAGATTATTGAAAGCGATAAGTCATATAAAGTGGTATCCACTAAAGATATAGCTGTAGTGAACTTGGATGACGGAGTAAAGGTAAAAGGAAAGAAAGCATACTATGCCGGGAAGATAATAACACTTCCGAATGAACATTTTTACATGACAGGATTGGATGATGCCAGAAACGGATTAGAATCAGGAAAGTATGGTGCATACATAGTAATACCTGCTACATTTTCAAAGGCGGTGGAGAGTATAAACAATGAGCCACAAAAAGCCACAATAAAATATACAGTAAATGCAGATAATAATGATGCATCTCTTGCAAGTATTGTAAACGATATAAATTCATTCGCATCTGTTGTAAGTGAAAATATAACATTTATATATGTGAGTGCAATATTGGAGGAGTATCACAGAGCTCAGGACAATACAAAGGTAATACTAAAAAATGACAGTATAGACCTTGACAATATAAACAGCATATCGCCTGAAAGTTTATTGGGCAGATATGAGAATGTTAAAGAAAATAATATAGATTATAAGCCTTCAGACATAGATTTGGACAAGTATAATGTAGAAAATGAAAATATAGTTGATTCGTTTTCAAGGGAACTAAGAGAAGCCAAGGAAGAAAATGAAAGAAACTTTGATAATATAAAGAGAGAAGGGGAAGAAGTAAGAACAGGTACAGACAGTGTTGGAAGATTTTTTGAAAGTCTTACACCACTGAGGGATAATTCCGGAAACAGTGTATATTCACATGGACTTACAAATATTGAAAGACTGTTAAGCGGTCATAATGACAGTTTAAATTCATCTTTTAATATGTTTGATGAGATATTTAAGAGACAAAATGAACAGACAAAGAATATCTTGCAGGAAGAAGCAAATGTGCATCTTGCTTCCGAGTCAAACGCACTACGTAATCAAATAAACCTTGAAATAAGCAGTATCATAGAAAACAGCTACAGAAGAATTTTTGAACAGGAGTATCAAAATATACAAAGAAGCGGTATGGAGCGTATGAGGTATTATATCGAAAATGTGATAATGCATGAACTTGTTATGGATACAGAGGAGAGGGAGTATCTTCTATCAAAGCTTGCTACCGCATCAGATGCAATTATGCGTGAGGATATAAATACGGCAACAATGTCAAATGCGATAAGTAGTATGACGGATAATATTGTGCCTACATTTAATATAACAATGAATCCCTTTGTTGGGTCAAATACATACTTGACGGGACTCAATACAGCAGCTAATACAGATTTTAATACAATAAAAACAACATTAAATTTCCCGATAGAGGAACTTAATGAGGCATTTAGAAATGATATAGAAGATGTAATAGATAACTCGGTATCAAATATGTCGGCAGAGATAAATGAAAAGATAAGAGATTTTAATGATGTACAAAGAAGGTATATAGATTTGCTGGATGACTACAATCCATATACACATCTTAATGACAGTTATATGTCAAGAGCGGCGAATGAACTTGAGAGAAGTACCGGTATGGTATTATCCGAGTTTAGAGATAAGCAGACGGATGATGAGAAAAAGGTTTATGACATCATGAGATTAAGTGATGAAAATATCAGAATGTATGATGAAAGTATAGGTAAAGCCTACGACACTACAATGAAGAATGTG
>CAKAQP010000175.1 GCA_916720285.1 uncultured Lachnoanaerobaculum sp.
ACATGCTCTGATTGTAGAAAGGTAGAAATTGTTAATGAATGAATTCCTAAAGGAATATATAAGTTTAAAAGAAAACTTTGTAAAGCATCATGAAAATGAGGCAAGTGTATTGGCATTATATGAATTTGCGGACAGACTGAAAGAAAGAACCGAAAAAGAAGCCATGGAAGTACTGGTTGATGTCTATCAACAGCTGTATATGATGGAGAGTGCATATAAATTGTATGAGAGTATATATGATAAAACGGACAGAAAACAGATTAAAAAGTTCTTGGGGTTAAAAGATTTAAATGAGAGCCATGGTGACAGATTTGCAATACCAAGGCCGCTAAATAAAAAGGAAAGGTCTGAAAGAGAAGAACGAAAAAAATTATTGCCGAAATTCAGATATCATCCCGATCCTTTGGAGACAGGTTCATTTATAGAAGGTGAAGCAAAGATATGTCCTTGTTGCGGTAAAGAAAGTAACACCTACTATGCAAAAAGACCATATGCTGTAGATGATATAGATTATCTTTGCCCTGTATGTATTTCAAACGGAGAAGCCGCAAAGAAATATGATGCCGATTTTATTCAGGATGTTGATGATGACTTTGAACCGGATAAGGAAAAGAGAGACGAACTCTTTTATAGAACACCGGGGTATTTGAGCTGGCAGGGTGAGTATTGGCTTTATTGTTGTAATGATTACTGCGCATATCTTGGCAGTGTAGGAACAAAAGAATTAAAAGAAATGGGAATTGCAGAAGAAGTATTTGAAGAGTACAATAAACGAAACGAGTTTAATGATATGGAGGCATATCTGGAAAAAGACGGATCAATTTGCGGATATTTATTTAGATGTCTGCACTGTGGAAAATATCATTTGTGGGTGGATGTCGACTGATATTTTTGATCGTGAGATTAGAACGGATTTAATATCATATAGGGAATAATCAAAATGGAAAATATAGAGATTTTTGAAAATGCCTGTAATTACTTTTCGGATAATATCGTAAAATTTAAGGATATATTGACAGAAAAGGTAGATGCACTGAAGGATAAGGAATGGGTATTTGAAAAGGGAAATATAAAAGTATTTAAGGCTGATGAGACCGGAAGAAAGAAAAGGTGCAAGGTCAGTATCGGATATTGTCTAAAGGTGGAAATTACAGAAGCTGATGCACTAACTGTTTGGGATGAATTTAATATGTTTTTCAAGGAAACATATATAGCAGATATTGAAAGAATTTCAAATAATGAAGAACTGGGAAGATATGAGTTTATTGCAAAAAATACTTTAGGTGATGAAGTCAGATGCAGTATCTATCTTGCAAATGAATGGAATATAGCTCAGATTTGTATTTTAGGATATGTTTCCGGAAGATATAAAAAAACTGACTTAGAATAGGAGTATGGAATGAAATATATTAATTGCGGTAATATGCGAATCGGACTTGAAGCATTATATTTTCTTGACAATGCCTTGACTGACCCTTCAGAGGAATATCTTCGAATAATCGATAAAGAAGAAAATGAAACTTATTTAAAGTATATTGTTGATAACGGCTCAGGCGATACTCTATATGTTATTTTTACAGAAGAGATTGTCTTAATAAAGGGATTTTCACATGAAAGCAGTTTGAGTCAGTTTGCTAAGAAAGAATTTGACAGAAGTGTTATACAAAAGATATATGAAGGTGTTGATGAAAAATATATTTCTCTCTTTGATGACCGGGAAATAGATGAAACAACATTTTTCATTTGGTATGACGGAAAAATTCATCAAAATAAATTGTCTGATGATGACGGAAGTAAATGGATGATGGGATATATATGTGAAACATATGATGATTTCAAGGAATTTGTAACAGACTATTATGAAATGGATTTTGATGAAAATTTGCTTGAAAAGTTATATAATAATGGTGAGTTGAGTGAAAAGGAGCTATCAGAGCTTATAGGGGGTTGATCTTAATGGAACTCATAGATTATATGAGAAAAAGAAACCAAATGACTGAGAACGAATGGGAAAACTCTTTTGATAAAAAAGAACAGGAAATTCTTGTACTCAGGCATGAAGGTGATGTTACAAGTAAGAGAAACGGATTTTGGGAAGTGGCGGTTTGCTGCCTGGGCTATATAGATTGTGAAACCGGAGAGCTACATAAAGAAGAATGTAGATTTGTATTTGCAGTAAGTGAAAAAGAGTATGAAAATCATTTGATACCGGAATTTGACGAGGAAACAATTTATCATTTGAAGGTACGTAAGAAATTTCCTGAGGAATTACCTAAGATTATGATAAAAAGACTTGATTTTCTTCTTGTGGATGTAACAGAAAAAAATGCAAGTTGCCCTGAGCTTGAAGAGATTCTTGCAGAATACAAAAAGCCGATAATCATAGAGGATGATATATTAGGTGAACTGGTATATAATAAAACTATAAACAGCTTTGAAGGAAAATTTTTTTGGCTTGATAAAAATATTGATATTTCATTGGATGTTGATAAAGACAATAAATCGGGAATCACAAAGGCAAGGAAAGCTATGAAAGAAATGTACTTGAGTGTTGAAAAATGGGATTCGAATATGAGAACATTTGCAGCGAGAAAGCTTATAGACCTTGCAAAAGATTGGTGTAAATCCGAGGAGGAAGCCGCAAAAATTACAGAAGAAAGTTTTGCAAAGAGAATTACTATAGAGTCGATTTCTATGACATCCGGCGCTTCATTCACTGCGTATTTTAATGATGATGATATTTTTGCAGGACATTGCATAACAGTTAGCGGAAGCCTGAAAAAAGGCATTACATCTGCAAGTATGGGAGGCTGAGAGGATAGTTTAACATATATGATAAGAGAAATTAATATATCAGATGCACAAGAAATACAAAAAATATGCAAAGTTGCCTTAGGTTATGATGTTGATATAAGCACAGTAATGAATCAAATAAATAAATTATCTTGCGATAACAAACATCATATTATTGCGGTATATGAAGATGATAATATACATAAAGTTATCGGATTTATCCATGCCCAAGTATATGAAAGCGTGTATAGTGATACCGGTCTTAATATAATGGGTTTGGCTGTTGATCCACAATTTCAGGGCATGGGAGTCGGCAAAAAATTAATGTGCTATATTGAAAAATATGCTATGGATAATAATATGGCTTTTGTTAGATTGAATTCAGCAAATTATCGTTTAGAAGCACATAAATTTTATGAGAATACAGGATATACATCGGATAAACTACAAAAAAGATTTATAAAAATATTTTAATATTTAAGGAGATAAAAAATGGGACTTAGAGCAAACTATCAGTATTTAAGTGATAAGGATTTGATGGAACTTAAAAAATTTGACAATGAGGATGATATTTTTGAAAAGGTGGAAGATTGGAATGAGGAGGCCGAAATACTTCTTGATATAGATAAGAACTGGGATCTTCTTCACTATATGCTGACAGGTGTGAGTGCGTCAAATCCTATATGGGAAGATCCTCTCAGTGAAGCTGTAGTAGGTGTAACTTCTATAGAAAAAATAGAAGATTTTATAGCCTATATTGAAAAGGATAGAGTTTCCGATATATTAAAAGCACTTGAAGACTTTGATATGGAAAGTGCCTTAGAAAGCTTCAGTCTGGAAGAAGGAAAAGAAGCGGAGCTTTATCCGGATATCTGGGATTATGATGATGAGGAAGAAGAAATAAAAGAAGATCTTCTTGATTGTTTTGAAAGAATGAAAGACTTTTATAAGGAAATTTTGGAGGTAGACGGAAATGTCTTGGTTACAATCTATTAAGGATTTAAAATATTTATTGTTTCTTCTTGTACCTGTGGGAATATATCTGGTGGTTATCGGCATAAAAAAAGTCAGATTATTTGCTAATGCTAAGATGATATATGAAATGCCCGTAAGCTTAATAGACGGAAGCTTTAGACTTGAGGATGGCGGTAAATATGATATATGGCTTTCAGGAAAAAAGTATTCAGTATCTCCTATATATAATTTAGATATTAAACTAAAAAATAATGCTACAGGAGAGTTTGTAATATTATATCCGGATTTTTTTAGGACTACGGCAAGCAGTATTAAGGATGCCAGAGTTAAACTGTATACATTTGATGGGGATAGAGGAAGCTATAATATCTCATTAACGGACAGTGTAGAAGAAAGAGAAAATATTATAAATAACAGGGTTATTGATTATAAGAAGTTTTCTATACAGATCCGTGAAAATGTTCAAGGTATAACTATGTTCTTGGGTGTTTTGGGTATGATACTGGGATTTATGGCTATTGATGTAGGATTGGTATTCTCTCTTTTATATAAATTTTAAGGAGAAGAGTATGCAAATAAAAGTCTATATGGGCAGGAGCAGTATGTGCATGGGAGATGATGTAAACGCACCTAATCCCGATACATTTATTTTGCCTGACACATTGGAAAAGTTTGTAAGCATTGTGGATGATAAGTTGCCTTTTAGAAGGTGGGATTGTTATCTTGGAAAATATGAAAAAATAGATCCACCGGATTCGTGGCTTGAGGACGGAATATTCGTTTGGAAAATAGAATCCGGACAGAGAACTCCGATAGTTGCAAGGTGTTATGATGACAAAGGGGAAGTTTTTATAAAACATGATCCAAATTGGCATGAAATCATTGCAAATTATCCATATGTTTATTTTTATAAGAGAAATGATTAAGATAGGTAATAAATATAAAGTAAAAAAAGATATATTCGGATTTAAGTCAGGTGATATTATAAAACTTAGAGATAAAGGGTATCAGGCTTACTTTGGCGAATATAATTTTATGTTTACAGATGTGGAAAATGAAAATATTTGTGTGGTTTTAAGAGGCGATGATGAAGAGGATATGAAAATATATCATCATTTAAATGAATATTTTGAGGAGTCGGATGAT
>CAKAQP010000176.1 GCA_916720285.1 uncultured Lachnoanaerobaculum sp.
TATAAGAACTGATAGTAGGAGGTAAAATGGAATCTTACTTATTGGAAATGAAAGAAATCAGCAAGTCATTCGGTGCCGTAAAGGCTCTAAAAAAGGCTTCTTTGAATCTAAAGAGCGGAGAAGTACTGGCTTTAATGGGAGAAAACGGAGCCGGAAAGTCTACTTTGATGAATGTACTTAGCGGTTCTTTACACCCGGATGAGGGTGAGATTTTACTTGAAGGTGTACAAAGAGAGATAAAAAACCCTATTCAGGCAAGGAGCCTTGGAATAGTAAAGATTCATCAGGAATTGCAGATTGTACCTGAACTTGATATTGCTGAAAATATTTTTCTGGGAAGATGGCAGACAGCCGGAATAGGATTTGTGCAAAAGAAAAAGATGCACGATATGGCTAAAGAATGCTTAAAGATGCTTGAGTGGGAGATAGACACAAAAACCAAGCTTAAGGATCTGCGTATCGGAGAGCAACAGCTTGTAGAGATTGCCAAGGCTATTTCCTGTGATGCAAAGATAATAGTAATGGATGAGCCGACATCAGCACTTAGTGAACCTGAGGCAGAAAAGCTCTTCCATGTGATTGAAAAATTAAAGAAAAAAGGATGCGGAATTATCTATATTACACATCGTATGGAAGAAGTATTTAAAATTTCAGACAGACTAAGTGTAATGAGAGACGGTGAGTATATAGGTACCAAGGAGGCCGGGGAAACCAATAATGAAGAAATTATTGCAATGATGGTAGGTCGCTCGGTGGAGGATCAGTATCCGAAAAGAAATGTGGAAATAGGAGATGTGGTTCTTGAAGTAAAAAACTTGAGCTTCAATCCTCCAAAGGGAAGCTTTAAGCGTTCTCTAAAGGATATTTCATTTAAGGTAAGATCGGGTGAAGTTCTTGGAATTGCAGGTCTTGCAGGTGCAGGGCGTTCAGAAGTTTTTGAGAGCATTGTAGGAAAGTATGCAACTTGTACTACAGGAGAGATCCTTATGGATGGAAAGGCTTTGCAGATACGTTCGCCTAAAGATGCTATTGCGGCAGGAATTTCTTTTGCAACAGAGGACAGAAAAGGAACAGGACTGGTTCTTGGCAGAAGCATAGGAGACAATATTTCTCTGCCTTTATATGACAGATATGCAAGCTTCGGATTTATGAGAGACGGTAAACAGAAAAAAGACTGGATCGAATATATGAAAAAACTTCGTGTTAAGGCCAAATCTCCGGCAGTAGCTGTTGGTTCGCTGTCGGGAGGAAATCAGCAAAAAGTAATTCTTGCAAGATGGCTTTTGACAAAACCTAAGGTGCTTTTACTGGATGAGCCAACCAGAGGTATAGACGTAGGAGCAAAAGAGGAGATTTATCTTTTGATCAATGAGTTGGCGGCATCGGGACTTGCGGTAGTGGTAATATCTTCGGAACTTCCTGAAGTAATAGGAATTTGTGACCGTATTATTACTCTTTGTGAAGGCAGACTGACAGGAGAGATTTCAAAAGAAGAGGCTACTCAGGAAATATTACTGGCGGCAGCCACCAATAGAAAGGAAGTAGTGGAGGCTTAATCATGGATGCTGATAAATTAAAGATTCAAAAAATAGAAAGTTTTTTAAAACAATTTCAAAGTTATATTGCGCTGATAATTATAGTAGTGGTGGCTACACTTATAAATATCAAGGACGGAGAAAATGTATTCTTAAGTGTCCCAAACCTTATGAATGTACTTCGTGCAGTTTCTGAAACGGGTATTATAGCCATAGGTATGACAATGATACTTATCTTAGGAGATATCGATCTGTCGGTAGGTTCGATTGTGGGACTGGTTTCCACGGGTTGTGCCTCACTTATGGTAAGAAACGGACTTGGAATGTTTCCGGCAGTGCTCTTAAGTTTACTTATAGGAGCTTTATACGGTTTATTTAACGGATTATGTGTTACAAAGCTTAAACTTCAGGCTTTTATAGTTACACTTGCAAGCATGAATATTGCAAGAGGTTTGGCAAGATTTTGGTCAAACGGGGTCGGAATCCCTTTGGCATATGGTGAAGGAGAGGGCTTTGCACCGCCTGCATTCGGATTATTACAGGAAAAGGCCTTCGGAGTAATACCTGCACCGGTAATCATATTTATAAGCTTGCTTTTGATCTTCCAATGTGTGCTTTCAAAGACATCTTTCGGAAGAAAAGTTTATGCAATCGGTGGAAACAAAAATGCATCTTATCTTGCAGGTATACCTGTAGACAGAATAAAGATAATAGCATTTATGCTTTGTAGTATGTTATCTGCGGTAGCTGCTATGATACATGCGGCACAGATAAGTCAGGGTGGACCGAATGAGGGTATAGGATATGAGCTCAATGCTGTGGCGGCTTGTGCTATAGGAGGAACTTCGCTTGCCGGCGGAAAAGGAACAATGATAGGCACCTTGGTAGGTGCGATAATCCTCGGATTACTTGACAATGTGCTTGGACTTAAGGGAGTCAATTCAAATTTACAGTTGATGGTAAAGGGGCTTATTATAATCATTGCAGTATTTATGCAATCTGAAAGAAAAGCTGATTAGAACTCTTTATACCGGGAATCGGTATTAAAAAATATAGTCTGCAAAAGGACAGACACAACAGGAAGGAGAATCGTATGATGAAAAAAGGTTTTAAGGGAATGTTAGGACTTGGCTTGGCGGCAGTTTGTGCATTCGGATTGACTGCTTGTGGAGGTGGAGGTCAGAGTGCTTCTACAACAGCAGCTCAAAGTCAGGAGGCAAAAAGCGAGGCAGGAGAGAGTAAGAGTGAGGCTGCAGGAACAGAAGCTAAGAAGGAATTTGTAATCGGTATGTCACAGTGTAATCTTGGTGAGCCATGGCGTGTGGCAATGAATGACCAGATTAAGATGGCAGCTGAAAAGCATCCTGAATTCAAGGTTATCTATGCCGATGCAGCTCAGGATAACTCAAAGCAGATAGCAGATATTCAAAACTTTATACAGCAGAAAGTGGATCTTATCATTACCTCACCAAATGAGGCAACTCCACTTACAAATGTAGTTAAGGAAGCTTATGAAGCGGGAATTCCTGTAATACTTTTGGACCGTAAGATTGACGGAGACACATATACTCAGTTTATAGGTGCCGACAATGTAGATATGGGTAGAGTTGCAGGAGAATATGTAGCTAATACATTACTTAAAGACGGTGGAAAAGTTTGTGAGATTAAGGGTCTTGAGGGTACTTCAGGCGGAATCGACAGAGATAAGGGATTTAGAGAAGGTATTGCATCAAATCCGAAGGTTGAGATCGTTGCAGTAAACAATGCAGACTGGTTGAGAGAAAAGGCTATAACAGTAGCTGAAGAAATGTTACAGACAAATAAGGAGATAGATCTTTTCATAGCATTAAACGATCCGATGGCTGAGGGTGCTTATATTGCTGCAAAGCAGGCAGGAAGAGAGAAGGATATCATGTTTGTAGGTTTTGACGGTTTGCCGACTCCTGACGGTGGAATCAAGAGTGTTATCGATAAGAGAATCAGCATGACACAGGTATATCCTACAGGTGGTGCAGAGGCTATTCAGAGTGCATACGAGTTACTCGTTGAAGGCAAGGAACTTGAGAAAAATATCACTCTGAAGTCAGAAGTTGTAGTTCCTGAAAATGCTGAAGAACTTTTGATAAAATACGGTGGAAAATAAGAAAAGTGTGACGGTTTAAAAGTAAATAATGAATCCAAAAAGGGGGAGCAACTGATGCTCCTCTTTTTTATGTATTTTTGGTTTCACTGTCATATTCAGTACTCAAAAACTGATATAAATTTACGGTTTATATGATACAATTAATAAGAGGTGGAAGTATGAAAAGAGATCTTTTAATATTTCAGGGAGCCATGATTTTATTTGTGGCGGCAATGCTGACTTTGGCAGGAAATTATATTTACAAAAAAGAGATGCTCCGTTCAAGAATGGGGTATATTACAGAATTACAAAGACAACTTGCTCGTTCTTTTGAGGTAAAAATACAATCTGTGGATGATACTTTAAAGATTCTGGCGGAGACATCAGAGATAAAAGACTGTCTTTATACAGGAGATAAAGAAACCAAGATCTATCGTGAGCAGGCTGTACGTGATATTTTTGATGCTTATGAAAAGATACATGGTGATTATTTAAATATGATCCTTGTATATGGGGACGGAGAAGATTATATCTCAAATGATATGTACAGACCGGTGCATGAAAGTTTCTATGGAGAGGATTGGTTTTTACAGGCTATACAGGAGGGTAGTGCTTACCGTTTTGACAGTGGGATTAGAAATCTTCAAAGTTGGAAACATTATGACAGTGACAGCTACATTTCAATTGCAAGAGCGGTACAGGAAGGTGACAGGACTCTGGGAGTATTGATGGTGGATGTTTCTGTGGGAGAATTCAAAGAGGCCTATCAGAATTTGGAAGCCGATACGGAAAACTTTTTCTTTTTAATGGATGACGGCGGAGAAATCATTCTAAGCCCTGTAAACCGGATAGTATATAGAGTTGATCCGAAATGGTTTAGAGGAGATGAAGGAGTGGTGGTTTCTTCGATCGGTGATAAAAACTATAAATTTGTTTTTAATCGTTTTCGTGATAAAAAGCTTTTGATAGTAGGAGCATATGATATGGAAGAGGAAAGTAAAATTCCACTTCGAATGACCAGGATTTCCATATTTATGGCAGGCGTCTGCTTTGTGGCGGCAATGATATGGTCGGTGTGTTATCTTTTGGAAATAACCAAGCCTTTAACAGAGCTTTCGGATTTGATGCAGTCGGCTTCTGAGGGAAATCTTGATGTAAGATTTACCGGAGAATCAAAAGAGGATATAAGAATCCTTGGAGATGCTTTCAATAAGATGGTGGAGAAGCTTAAAACCCTGATGGAAATGATGAAGCT
>CAKAQP010000177.1 GCA_916720285.1 uncultured Lachnoanaerobaculum sp.
GTTCATTCCGGAGAGCTGCTGTTATCCAGGTAGAGATATTTCCTACCGTCCCTTCAGCATTCGGCTTATCCTTTGGTGTCCTGACACGGGCAGGGATGATAGCGGTTCCATAGTGCTCAGCCATTTCTTGATAAGTTTCATTGATCTGCTGGTCTTTCCAACCACCATTGTGAACAACTGCTGTCTTGCAGTTATCTGGTACGAGAATTCTGGCAACACCGCCAAAGAACTTGTACATATGGACATGAGCAGTGATCCATGATTTCTGCTTCATATCCAGAAAGGCTTCTACATACGCATACTGGCTGTAAGTCATTACACCTACGAATATGTAAGCCTTTAAGATTTCATCGGTATCCGGGTCGATGATTGTTGTAGGATCACCTGCCCAGTCAACTTCAACCTGCTCACCGGGTTTGCGATTGATGTGCATGGTAGCACGTCGTTTCTGCTCATCCTGCTGGATATGATAGCAGAATTGAGAATACATGAGCGGTTCATCGCCGTTGGCACGGCAGTCCTCCATGTATTCAGTCCACAGGAGCTTTTTACTGACTCCGTTGCGGAGCAGTTCTTTGTGGATGTAGTCGTAGTCTGGCATACGCTTGTTTTGCGATACTGAACTTTCTTTAGAAAACATGAGTCTTTGAAGTTCAGTATCCGTCATAGATTCATCAAGCGGCCAAGAAATATTTAATTCTCTGGCACGTTTTTGAACTTTGACTACAGTTTTCTGAGCAACACCACAGCTTGCCATGATGTTACGCTGAGAGAAGCCCAATCCGGTAAGCCGGATGATTTCTCGATATTTGGTCATAATCGTGACCTCCTTGTAATGAATTTACACCATAGAGTGCATATCTTCATTATAAGGATTTGGGAACAAAATGATTTCCTTTTTAACGGAATCGCGATTTCCAATAAAGCGGAACTACGATTTCCATACACCGGACAGGTGATGGATTTCACCCCAGATTATTCATTAATAAAACAAAAACAGTCAATGCGATTAGAAAGTAAAAATCTAATCGTTTTTTTAGTGAAATAGGGTTTACTTAGAGAACTTTCAAAGAATATAAGTAAAATATATACTTGAAAATTTTACTTAAAATGGTTATACTTATTCTAAGTAAAATAGATTTGACTTAGGGGGTGATATTTTGAGATTAGAAAATAATAGAGCTGGAGAATTAAAGAAAATGCAAAGCGATTACGAATGCTTTGTTCCGCATAATTTAAAAGATATAAAATTAAATCTTGATAGTGAAATAAATGCTTTAATCAATAAAGCATATTTATTACTGGGAAGATTAGATGGCATGGCAATAACTTTACCGGATATTGATCTTTTTGTATCTATGTATGTTCAAAAAGAGGCTGTTATAAGTTCTCAAATAGAGGGGACACAAGCCTCTCTTGTTGATGTACTGCAAAAAGATAAGGGAAATGAAAAGATAAAAGATACTGAAGAAATTGTAAACTATATCAAAGCGACTCATTACGCATTTAAAAGACTAAATGAATTACCCTTATGTATGAGATTGATTAAAGAAACCCACTCGGTTCTCTTGTCTAATGTTAGAGGAGAAGAAAAAATGCCGGGTGAATTTAGAAAATCACAAAACTGGATTGGACACGCAGGTTCGACTTTAAAAAATGCAAGTTTCATTCCGCCTGCACCTGATGAGATGGATATTTGCTTGAGTGATTTAGAAAAATATATACATGAAGATAGTGATATTTCAAACTTAATAAAGATAGCTCTAATCCACTATCAATTTGAAACGATACATCCATTTTTAGATGGTAACGGAAGAATGGGTAGACTACTCATAATATTATACTTAAGAGAGCAAGGCTTGATTGAATACCCTGTTCTTTATTTGAGCTATTTTTTCAAGAAAAATAGGAATAAATATTATGAACTTCTCAATAACATTCGTATTAAGGGGGAATTTGAAGAATGGATTAAATTTTTTATAGATGGAATTTGTGAAATATCTGAGGATGCAATCACTTCCATCCAAAAGATTGTTGAGCTTAAGAAGAATGATATAGAGAAAATTCGACAGTTTTCAAGTGGTAATATTTCAAATCTTCTTTTAGTATATGAATATCTATTGAAACACCCTTTTGTAGAATCGGAGGATATTAAAAATTTAGCGAGCGTTAGTAAGCCTACTGTCAATAAACTTTTGGAGAATTTAATGGATATGGAAATATTAGAGCTTGTAGAGGATAAAAAAAGGTACAGACAATATGTATATAAAAAATATGTAGACATTCTTTCAGAGGGAACAATATTGTAAAAATAAGAATTTAATAGCAGAAATAAAAATATTTGAGGCGATTGGAAAAGTAAAAAATCTAATCGCTTTTTTATTGCAATGAAAGGAGAGTGCAGATGACAGATGAGAAAAACAAAGTTGAAAACGCATTCAGTAAAAAAATAGGAAAAACAAACTATAAAGTTACAGTACATTTCAGTGAAACCAGTGATGAAACAATTACAGATAAAATAAATAGACTTATTCAGAAAGAATGTGAAGATATGAGTTACCAAAAAGATAAATAAATTTCTTAACTACCCTTGACAAAAGCTATCAGAGGATACTCTCCTTAAGGCTATGGAGATTGCAGGTAATGATGCACTGCAAAAGGGAATTGAGGTTGAGCGAAGGGGACTTGGAACACCGGCAACAAGAGCAGGTATTATAGAAAATTTGATTTCCAAGGATTTTATAGAGTTTGCATGGTTTATATGGGAAGTAGGTTATGCAGGAATTACGCAACTAAAATGGAACTTATAAAAATAGTATAAAAACAAAAGAACAGAATTTAAGGAGTTATAGTAAGGCATACAGATAGTTTCATTGGAGTGAGTGTCAGCGTTGAAAAAATGTTTACTGCTTATGAGATTGGAACACTAATTCTTAAGATAGCTGAGTATTTTGATATTTCAACTTTCGGTTATAATGTAATGAAGTTGTAAAAGTAAAAAAATGGTGGCGGTAATTGTAGAGGATAAGGTAAGGTTATATAAAGGATGCAGTGGAAAAGAATTATAAAAATGATATATATTGTGTTGTATAATGTAGTAGAATTATTAGAGACTAAGTATGGAGGATGTGTTATGGTACAGGTTAAAATATTAGTAGATGATAATATTAAAAGGGAGGCGGAAAAGATATTTGACGATATCGGTATCAGTATGTCTACAGCAATTAATATTTATTTAAAAGCCGTAGTACGTGAAAATCGTATACCTTTTGAACTATCAGCCGATCCTTTTTATTCAGATGCAAATATGTCAAGACTTAGAGAGTCTATCAGGCAGGTAAGAGATGGCGAAAAGAAATTAACTGAGCATGAAATAGAAAATAAATAAAAGAAACAAGGACATCACACCTTACCGGTACGATGTCCTTTTTGTTAAACTCTTATATTTTCTCTGTTATCATGGCTGATTGGCCAAGGTATCTTAGCGTAGATAAGCTGATAGATAACATATGAAAGTATTGTTGCGCCGACAACATCCAGGAATGAATGCTGCTTTAAGAATAATGTTGAAAGGCATATTGAAATCATTATTATGAATGAAATCGCCTTTACTTTCATATTGTTATAAAAGAATCTTGATCTCAATATGGCTACATGTGTAGCGATTGAGTTGAAAACATGAATACTTGGGAACACATTTGTATTGGTATCTGTTTTATATATAAAGGCTACCAGATGTGTAAAAATATTCTTGTTCGGATCAAGGTTGACAGGTCTTAAGTCTGTTCCGTTTGGGAATATCTGGCAAATAAAGAGTGATATACTCATTCCAAGTGCGAGATATAGCCCGAATCTGTAAAACTCATCTACATCTTTAAAGAAGAAGAAAATCAGTACAGATGCTACATAGATGAACCATATAAAGTACGGTATAATAAAATATTCATTGAATGGAATAATATCGTCCACCCATGTATGTAAGACATGATACTCATGTGTTATAGTTCTTTCCAGATACATATACCATGGTAGATATATGAATGTATATAAGAAAACCCATGCATGTCTGTATTTCTTTAATATTTCATGTATTCTTTTCATAATGTCCCCTAAAATTAAATTGCGTTATGTTTAAGATTCGTCTATAGATTGTATAGCTATATGAAAAATAATTCAAGCGAATTGGAAAAACAGATATTACAATTTATTGAAGAAACTTAAATTATAAATGTAATATAATTATATATATGCATTCTGCACCGAATATTATATAATAATAGGTGCAAAGGAGGGCTGATATTATGAATGCTAAGCAGAAAATTATAGATAGAATAGATATGATGGAATCGAAGGACGTTTTTATAGCAAATGATTTTTTTGATATTGCCGGATATGAGACTATAAAAAGCGTATTAAATCGTCTGGTACTGTCTAAAGAGATAAAACGTATTATTAACGGAATTTATTATAAGCCTAGATATATCGAGTATATTGGTGAGTATGAATCACCATCAGTTAATGAAGTGGCTAAAGCTATAGCACGAAAATATAATTGGACTATAGCACCGTCAGGAAATACAGCTCTTAATTTATTGGGTTTATCTACGCAAGTGCCTGCTAAATGGACATATATTTCCGATGGGAGATATGTAAATTTTAGTTTTGATAATGTAACTATTGAATTTAAACATAGAAATAATGGTGAAATTTCAAATATGTCCACACTTACAGCAATGGTTATACAGGCAATCAAAGCCTTAGGAAAAGGAAATATAACGTCAGATCAGGTACAATATTTAAGTAAAAAACTGTCAAAAGAAGAAAAAGAGGAACTTTTAAAAGATGCCAGATATACCAGTGTATGGATATATGATATTATCAGAAAGATAAATGAGGTGGAAAATGT
>CAKAQP010000178.1 GCA_916720285.1 uncultured Lachnoanaerobaculum sp.
CTGCGCTGATACCGATACCTTTTATAAGATCCACAGCTGAGATAACAGCACCCTTAAGACCGTTTTTCTTTTCAAAGTTTTCTACATTAGGTTTTGTACCCTCTCCCCAAAGCCATATGGAGTTTGCAGGATTCTTACCTTCCGACTTTCTCTTTAAATTCACAGGATGATCCTTTAAAATACTATAGCTTCTTTCCATAAGAGATAAAATCTTATCATTTTTTGGCAAGTATTCACCTATTACTCTGTCAGATATATCATGTGGAGGTGTAAGATCAAGTCCGGTCTTTCCGTTGTCCCATATCAAACAATGTCTGTATGATATTCCGGGATAAAACTTGAATTCATCATCTCCAAGCTCTTTTTCCACCGCTTCAATAAGCTCTCTTGCTTCCTCGGTAGATATCTCACCTGCAGAATAGTCAAGCATCGTTCTTTTTTTCGGATTCTCCTCATCTGATAGAGTAACCAGATTACATCTTATTGCAACATCTGTTGCTTTCATGTTTATGCCGATGCTTACAGCTTCAAGTGGTGATCTGCCTGTGTAACACTTAAGCGGATCATATCCCATTACTGCAAGGTTTGCCACATCACTTCCCGGCTTTAGCTCCTTCGGCACCGTTCTTGCCATGCCGAGCACACCCTTAAGAGAGTCAATATGTGGCTTTTTAGCTACATCAAGTATTGTCTTATTGCCAAGTTCAGGAATATCTTTATCCGCCATTCCGTCTCCAAGTATAACTATGTATTTCATATTTTCCACCTTTTTGTTTATTTGCTTAATGCACCTATAAAATTCTTCATTCTTTCATTGCTTGATGCAAAGACTTCCTCAGGAGTTCCAGACTCAACTATTACTCCGTCAGACATAAATATTACCTTGTCGGATATTTCTTTGGCAAACGCCATCTCATGTGTAACAATGACCATGGCAATTTTTAAATCGGACAAAGATTTTATTACTCTGAGAACTTCTCCTGTAAGCTCCGGATCGAGTGCGGATGTCGGCTCATCAAAGAAAAGTATCTTCGGATTTAGCGCCAATGCTCTGGCAATAGCGACTCTTTGAGATTGACCGCCCGAAAGTTGATAAGGATACGCTCCGGCTCTGTCCTCAAGCCCCATCTTCTTTAGCAGAGAAAAGGCTTCTTCTTTCACTTCTTCCTTATCCCTTTTTTGTACTCTTATCGGTGCATCACAGATATTTTGTAATACATTCATATGTGGGAAGAGATTAAAGTTTTGGAATACAAGGCCGAAGCATTCAGAAATTTCTTTCAATTTACTCTGGCTCTCATAAACCGCCTTACCGCCTACACTTTTACAAACCAAGTTTCCGTTATAGCTAAGTTCTCCGTCATCCATATCTTCCAATAATGTAGCACAGCGCAAAAGTGTGGATTTGCCTGAACCTGACGGACCTATAATACTTAAAATTTCACCTTCTTTTACTTCCAGTGATATATCCTTTAAAATTTCCACACCGCCAAAGGATTTCTTTACTGATTTCATACTTAATAATGACATAACCACCTACTTGTAATATTCTAATTTCTTCTCTATTGCTTCCATTACAAACGCTACTATTAAATTAAATATATAATAGAACAGTGCGGCGCACACAAATGGTAACATACTTGTTGTACTGCTTGCGAGTGCCTTTGCCATTGTAAACATCTCGGCCACGCTTATTGTAAAGGCCAAAGATGTATCCTTTACCAAGGTTATTACCTCATTTGTTATAGACGGCAAAATTCTCTTTATTACCTGTGGCAGTATTATAACAAAAAAAGTCTGAGATTTACTGTATCCCAATATCTTTGCGGCTTCGTACTGTCCGCTTGGCATAGACTGAATTCCGCTTCTGTATATCTCTGCAAAATATGCCGCATAATTTACCACAAAACCGATTATGGTAGCAACTATTCTGTAATTTCCCGATGTGGACACTCCGAAAATATAATATGGTCCGAAGTATACAACCATCAGCTGTAACATAAGCGGTGTACCGCGCATTATTGAAATATATACCTTGCACAGATATGAAATAAACTTTATTTTACTCAATCTGCCGAAGGCAACCAACAATCCCAGCGGAAGTGAAAGTAACAGTGTGATAAAAAATATCTGTATACTGACCAACATTCCGGGTACAAGCTTTAATGCAATATCAAGAATATTCATAAAATCTCCAATCAGTGTAAATATCTTACTATTATATCCTTTATTTTACAATCCTACCATAAGTTATTTCTTAAAGCTTTGCAGAATCGCAAAATAAAAGTCTTATATCTATAAGAAAAAGAAAACGCCGGCATATATCTGTCGGCGTCTTATTTTTACTCTAAAGTTGTAACATCCTTACCAAACCATTTTTCTGAAATAGTTTTCATTGTTCCGTCCGCTTTCATATCTTCAAGTGCTTTTTGTACTTCATTTTTTAAAGTTTCATTTCCAAGTTTAAATCCGACACCGTATTCCTCACTTGAAAGAGGTGTATCAAGTACTGTAAATCCGTTTCCGCCTCTCTTTGTAATCTGATAGTTTGCTACTACACTGTCCATTGCAATAGCATCCACACCACCCATCTCAAGATCCATAAAACCTGTATTATAATCCGCTACAGTCTGTAATTTACCGAAAGTATTTGCAAGTTCGGTGTTTTCCTTCAATGCCGCCTCTGCTGATGAATCTGTCTGAACCTCTACAGTCTTTCCTGCAAGATCCTCTATTGAATCAATACTTGAATCTGATTTTACAACAAAAACCTGATCGTTTTTCATATATGGCTTTGACCATGTGTATTTATCTTCTCTACCCTGAATACTGAAACCGTTCCAGATACAGTCAATATTTCCCGATGTAAGCTCCATATCCTTTGCATCCCATGATATAGGCTGATATTTGATCTCCTTACCCATTCTCTTTGCAACCTCTGCGGCAAGCTCAAGGTCAAATCCTGTGAACTCTCCGTCATCCCCTACAAAGCCCATAGGTGGGAAGTCCTGGTCAAATCCAACTGTAAAAGTAGTCTTATTTTCTGATGCCGCTGTGGTGTTCTCATCCGCCTTGCTCTCCACTGCGCTTGTATCGGCTGATGCTGAAGTGCTCTCTGCAGTCTTTGCTGATGAACAACCTGCCAACATAATTGTTGCTAATATTCCAAGTAAATAAATTTTTTTCATAAATACACCTCATAACTTTCTTTGACTTTCTTTTTCTCTTTATAGTTTATTATGGTAGCATACTAAAGTATATCTGTCAACACTTTATTTTACTACCATGATAAAGTGCTATGTGTTAATTTTCCGGTCCGGATAAATTATTGTTCACTACACATGCTGTCACTCTAATGTAGTAACATCCTTACCGAACCATTTCTCAGAAATACTCTTTAATGTACCGTCTGCCTTCATCTCTTCAAGTGCCGTCTGCACCTCATCTCTCAATATTGTATTTCCAAGTTTAAATCCTACCGCATATTCTTCACTTGAAAGCGGCTTATCCAAAACTTTGAAACCTTCGCCGCCTCTTTTTGTAATCTGATAATTTGCCACTACACTATTCATAGCCAAAGCATCCACACCACCCATTTCAAGATCCATAAAACCTGTGTTAAAATCCGCCACAGTCTGTAATTTAGCGAATGTACCTGAAAGCTCTGTATTTTCTTTTAATACCGCTTCGGCTGATGAATCTATCTGAACCTCCACTGTCTTTCCTGCCAAATCCTCAAATGAACTTATATCGGAATCAGATCTTACTAC
Organism: uncultured Lachnoanaerobaculum sp.; assembly: GCA_916720285.1. Lineage (GTDB taxonomy): Bacteria > Bacillota > Clostridia > Lachnospirales > Lachnospiraceae > Lachnoanaerobaculum. Next base: position 3,771 of record CAKAQP010000178.1, read on the forward strand.
AAATATCTGATCATTTTTCATATATGGTTTTGTCCATGTATATTTATCTTCTCTGTTTTTAGTACTGAAGCCGTTCCAAATACAATCAATATTACCGGACGTAAGTTCCATATCTTTTGCATCCCAGGCTATAGGCTGATACTTTATCTCTTTGCCTAATCGCTTTGCCACCTCTGCCGCCAGGTCTAAATCAAATCCTGTAAATTCCCCGTCGTCTCCGACAAACCCCATAGGTGGAAAATCCTGATCAAATCCTACAGTAAAAGTTATATCGGCATCTGTGCCTGCAATAGAAGTCTCATCTGTCAACTTGCTCTCTGCTGCACTTGTGTCTGCTGATGAACTTTCGGTAGTCTTTGCTGATGAACAGCCTGCCAACATAATTGTTGCTAAAACTCCAAGTAAATAAATTTTTTTCATAAATACACCTCATAACTTTCTTTACTGCTTTGCCTTTGCACTTTCTTATGGTAGCATGCTAAAGTATTCTTGTCAACACTTTATTTCTCTACCATGATAAAGCGCGTAAACATTGTATACTTATATAAAAAAAGCTGCTATACTAATCATATTCTATAATATATGTTGATCAGCTACTCAACTCATATTATAGATTTTGTATAACAGCTCTTATAAAAATTTAGTTACATATTCTTTTCTGCAAGCCTTAGGCTATCCCTGTTCATACTATGGCTTGTTAGAATTGTCATTTAAATGTACTTCCAACTGATTGTAAGGAATCTCTATTCCGTTTTTATCAAATTTAACCTTTATCTCTTCTATTATTCCCCATCTGACGGTCCAATAATCATCAGTCTTACACCATGCTCTTCCGCCGAGGATTACAGCAGATGATGCCAAATCGCTTACATAGGCCAAAATCTCATTATTCTTTAATACCAGACCGTTTTCAACAAAGGAATCTTTTATCAGCTTCTTTGCCTTTCTAATATCTGAATTATATGACACTCCAACCTGGATATCTATTCTTCTTATATCATTTGCAGTAACATTTGTTATAACATCGTTTGCAAGTGCACCGTTGGGTATGGATATTCTCTTATTATCGGCCGTCAAAAGTATTGTATATATTACTCCTATTGTATCTACAAT
>CAKAQP010000179.1 GCA_916720285.1 uncultured Lachnoanaerobaculum sp.
AGAGGTTGATAGAGCTTACAGAGACAAGAAGAGATGGGCAAAGATGGCACTTACACAGACTGCAAATGTAGGTAAGTTCTCATCCGACAGAACTATAGAAGAATATGTAAGAGATATTTGGCATTTGAGTAAATTAAGGTTGGATAATGCAAAATAAAAAGATTTTCAGTTTTGATATTGATATGACATTGCTTAATCATAAAGATTATAAGATAACCCCATCAGCTCTTTTAGCTATAGAAAGTTTAAGAGAGAAGGGGCATATCATAGTCCTTGCTACAGGTAGAAATCCGGAAAATAGCGACAGCAGGCAATTCGTTGATATAGTAAAGCCTGATGCTGTAATCGGTCTTAACGGTACCTTGGTAAAGGTGGGAGAAGAAAAAATCTTTGAACATTTCTTTGATAAGGATGTTTTAAGAGGTCTGGCAAAATATGTAGAAGGCAAGGAATGCTCTATAGGGCTTACCCTTGAAGATAAGGATTATTTTTTCAATCCGCATATAATTGATGCATATGATATTAAAAGATGGGGACAACATTTTAGAAAGTTTTATCCGGCTGAAGAATTATTTGACCTGCCTATAAGAACATTGACTTATATAGGACCGGTTGAAGGTGCAAAGGATATAGAAAAGAAATTTCCTACTTTGAAACTGCCGCTCTTTGCCGGAATGTTCGGAGCCGATGTTGTAGAAAAGGTTGCAAGCAAGGCGGAAGGACTAAAACGCCTATGTAATTACTTTGATATCGATTTAAGAGATACGGTTTCATTCGGAGATTCTATGAATGACAAAGAGATATTAGAAGAATCCGGACTGGGTATAGCCATGGGCAATTCAATAGAGGAGTTAAAAGGATATGCAGACTATGTTACCGACAATATAGCGGATGACGGAGTCTTTAATGCATTGGTAAAATTTGGCTTTATAAATACTTAATATATATAAGTAACAGCTCTGTAATATACAGAGCTGTTACAAAAGGAGCATTATGAAACAGACAATTGTTGATTTAAGAAAAGTAATGCAAAGAGAGGGGATAGACGCATGGATATCCCCTTCTTCTGATGCACATCAAAGTGAATATCCTACAGAATATGACAAATGTAGGAGATTTTTAAGCGGTTTTACAGGAAGTGCGGGCACACTTCTTGTAATGAAGGAAGAAGCATATCTTTGGACAGACGGAAGATACTTTTTACAGGCGGAAAGCGAGCTCAAAGACAGCGGGATAACTCTTATGAAAATGGGAGAGCCGGGAGTACATACCTTGGATGAGCTTTTGGAAGAAAAGATGAAAAAAGACGAAGTACTCGGCTTTAACGGATCGCTTCTTAGCTTTTCGGAGGGAAAGGTCATTGCAAACAAGGTTGTAAAAAACGGCGTTAAGCTTGCAATCGGCAAAGAAATCACCGATGAGGTTTGGACTGACAGACCGAAAAGGCCACATACAAAAGTGTTTATACTTGAAGAAAAGTATGCCGGAAAATCAGCGGCAAAAAAGATTAGTGAAGTAAGAGAAAGGATGAAGGGTAGAGATCTTTTGATAGTATCTTCATTATCCGATATTGCGTGGCTAACTAATCTTAGAGCCTTTGATATAAAATGCAATCCGCTTTTCCTATCGTATTTTATACTTGAGAGTGACAAGGCTACATTATTTATTCAGGAAGAGGCACTCAGTGATGAGATAAGAACATATCTGGTAGGTAACGGAATAGATATAAAGCCGTATGACAGTTTTGATGAAACTGTGGCAGATATCAAAAATAAGCAGATAATGTTTGATGAGGCGGATGTCAGCTATAAGACATTTATTTCAATAAGCAAAAAAGAAAGTGCAAATAAACTTTACAGTGTATTAAGCCCTGTAACCTATCTGAAAAACATCAAAAATGATGTTGAGGTTTCAAATATGAAGAAATCTCATATCAGAGACGGTGTATATATGGCTAAGTATATGTATTGGATAAAGCAGCAGATGAAAAACGGTGCTAATCTCACAGAAAAGACTGCATCAGATTATCTTGACAATTTACGAAGAGAGGATAATCTCTTCCTTGATTTAAGCTTCCCAACTATATCAGGATATGCAGAGAACGGTGCGATAGTTCATTATGAAGCGGAGTATGAGACCGCAAAAGAGCTGGAAGCAAAGGGACTTTATCTGTTTGACTCGGGTGCTACATATAAGGACGGTACCACAGATGTAACCAGAACAATTTCTCTTGGAGAAAATACCTATGAAGAGAAGCTTCATTATACTTTGGTAACCATCGGTATGCTTAGACTTTTAAATACTACATTTAAGAGAGGTGCTATAGGTTTATGCCTTGATATAAAGGCAAGAGAAGCACTTTGGGAGCATGGACTTGATTATAATCACGGCACAGGACATGGTGTTGGCTTTGTAAATACTGTACATGAGGCACCTACATCTATAAGAAACAAGATAAACAAAGATTTATTCAGAAATCTTGAGTTTGAGCCGGGTATGATAATGAGTGATGAGCCGGGAGTATATATAAGCGGTAAGCATGGTATCAGAATGGAAATTTTGATGAATGTGGTGGAAAAGCAGGAAGGTTTCCTCGGATTTGAAAGCCTGACCATGGCACCTATTGACAGTGAGCCGCTCTTAGTGGAAGTGATGACAAAGAAGGATATTGAATTTTATAACAAATATCAGAGAGAAGTCTACGAGGCTATATCCTATGGACTTAATGAAGAAGAGAAAGCATGGCTGAAGGAATTAACAAAAGAAATATAAAAGCTTCTAAGGAGCTAAAATGCGCAGTCGCCAAAAAATGTGGCGGCTGCGATTATATAAACAGTTCATATAATAAGCATGTCAAGGAGAAACTTGACACAGCAAATTCATTGATAAAAAAATACGGCAAATTTGACGGGATTGTCTCCATGAGCAATCCCTATCATTATAGGAACAAAGTAAGTGCGGTTTTCGGCTTTGAAAACAAGAAAATCATTGCAGGAACTTATGAAAAAAACTCGCATAGAGTGGTGGATACAAAAAACTGTCTGATTGAAGATGAGAAGGCGGGAAGTATCATACAGACCATCAAAAAGATGTGTGTTTCATTTAAAATAAAGGCATATGACGAGGACAGCGGCTTCGGCTTCTTGCGCCATGTACTGATACGTGTAGGAAAGAAAAGCGGTCAGATCATGGTGGTTTTGGTGACCTCAAATGTAATATTCCCAAATAAGAATGCCTTTATAAAGGTACTTAGAGGAGAACATCCCGAGATAACCACAATAGTTCAAAATATAAACAATAAAAACACCAGTATGGTACTTGGTGACAGGGAAATAGTGATGTATGGCAAGGGCTATATCACAGATGAACTCTGTGGACTTACATTCAAAATCTCACCGAAGTCATTCTATCAGGTAAACAGAGAGCAAACTGAAAAACTTTATTCCCAGGCTATAGAGTATGCCGGTTTGCAAGGGGATGAAGTGCTTTTGGATGCCTATTCCGGAATTGGAACTATCGGACTGATCGCTTCAAAGTCCGTGAAGGAAGTAATATCTGTAGAGCTGAATAAGGATGCCCACAAAGATGCCATCACAAATGCCAAGATAAACAATATAAAGAATGTGAAATTTTATAATGCCGACGCAACAGCATTTATAAATGATTTGGCAGCAGCTAATGAAAAGATAGATGTTGTAATCCTGGATCCACCAAGAACAGGATCTACAGAGGAGTTCATAGCTGCGGTAGGCAGATTAAAACCTAAAAAGGTTGTATATGTTTCCTGCAATCCGGAGACACTTGCGAGGGATTTGGAAGGTTTTAAAAGACAGAGGTATGGATTTGAGAAGGGGATGGTGTTTGATTGCTTTTGTCATACGGGGCATGTTGAGTGCGTAGTATTGATGTCAAGGGTGGAGAAATAGGAGTATTTAAAACACTGATAAATAAAGGGTTTTCTAGGTTGAAAGATTTTCTGCCTAATGTCTGGCAGTGCCTTTTAATCTTGAAAATCCTTGTTTTTGTTTATTGAGGAAACAGGTCGACTGTAATAAAGTGCGTGGGGTTGAGTTGACAGGTTAGATAAATTCGTAGGGTCGAGGAGATAGGATAGATGTTATATATGAAGTAAAATTGAAATTATATGCATGTTTGGTTGTGTAAAGTTATTAGTATGTACGCGATAAATGATAATAGATCATAAATAATTGGTTTTAGTATCTGCCAGAAGTATTTATATACTCTGGCTTTTTATTGTTTTGGTCTACTGATATTCACGATATTTAATAAGTGCTTATACATGTTAAAACATATCTATGCATATCAAAACAAATTAAATTATATACAAACATAAAAAAATGTGATAAAATTAATTATCTTATTTAAGGAGGGTGCAAATGGATAATAAGGTTGAACACTGGGTATCAAGCAAAGAGATAGCAGAGCATCTTGGTATCAATAAAGACACTTTGCATCGCTGGATTAAGAATAAGAGTATTCCTTGTCATCGTGTAGGAAGGCTTTGGAAATTTAAAATAAGTGAAATTGACGAATGGATTAAAAACGGCGGTGGAGCTAATGCTGATAAAAATAAGGGGGTTGAATAATATGGCGACTTTTGGAGATGCAGAGAGAAATATACAAAGATTATTGGCGATTGGACAATCGTTTGTATTATCTGGGGTAGATTACATAATCAGAAAATCTGGAAAACCTACCTGCTCAAAGGGGGAGCCTAAAACAGATATATACGTTTTAGCCGAATCAAAAGATCGTGCTTTACTTGTGGAAATAAAAATATCATTTAAGAAAGAAAATGCTGATTTTATTGGCTCTTTGTCAAATAGTGTTGATGAAGAATTTTAGGAAGGGATTAAGCAA
>CAKAQP010000180.1 GCA_916720285.1 uncultured Lachnoanaerobaculum sp.
GATGACGAGGTAAAGAACGGTTGGAATTGTGTAATGGTTGCACCACAAATTCGCCACAGATTTGATAATATCAAGGCTGCGGCAGAGGCACAGAATATTCCATGTGCATTAATTGAACCTATGGCTTATTCACCTCTGGGTGGACCTAAGCTTTATACACAGATGAAGGGATTAACAGGAGGTAATTAAAATGTTTGATAATATTGCTGCATTTTTAGACAAAAATCTAAGTACACCGATGGCAAAACTCAGTGAACAAAGACATTTAAGAGCTGTAAGGGACGGTATTATTGCAACTTTACCTATAGTAATTGTAAGTTCACTTTTTCTTGTAATTGCATTCTTGCCGAACCAAATGCCGGCAACTTGGGGAATTGCACAGTTTATAAAAGCAAATGCGGGCAGAATTCTTCTTCCATATCGTATGGCAATGTATATTATGACATTGTATGCAGTGTTCGGAATAGGATTTTCACTGTCAAAGAGCTATGATTTGGACGGACTTTCAGGAGCTATTCTTTCAGAATTGACATTCCTTTTGACAGTTGTACCTGTATCACTTCCTGAGGCAAGTGAAGAAATTCAAAGCCTTGCCGCAAACAATCAGGCTTTGGCAGATTATATTAAGGCAATACCAAGCGGTTGGCATCTTGGAATGTCATATATCGGATCTGACGGAATGTTTGTAGGTATTCTTTCAGCATTCTTTGCGGTAGAAATCTATAGATTTACCCAGAAATCAGGCTTTAAAATCAGAATGCCTGAGCAGGTTCCGGAATCTGTTGCAAGAAGTTTTGAAGCACTTACACCTACCGTTATTATTCTTCTTATAGTTTCAACCATATGTATGTGGCTTGGAATAAATGTTCACGGGATTGTAGGTTCTGTTATAAGACCTATAGTACATGTTGCGGATACACTTCCGTCAGTACTTTTACTTACATTCCTTGATTCATTCTTCTGGTGCTTCGGTATACACGGAAGCAGCGTAGTGGGAAGTGTTACAAGACCTATATGGCTTATGCTTCTTGAACAGAATTCAAATGCGCTTGCAGCAGGAATGGCTATTCCGAATATTGCCCCGGAACCTTTCTATCAGTGGTTTATATATATCGGAGGTTCAGGAACAACTATAGGACTTGCAATCTTACTTTTATTCAGATCAAAATCACAGTATGGCAAGACACTTGGAAAGGTAGCTTTTGTACCGGCGCTCTTTAATATCAATGAACCGATGATTTTCGGATGTCCTATAATCCTTAACCCTGTTCTTTTGATACCTTTTGTTTTAAATCCGATTATTTGTGCTATAATTGCATGGATAGCAACCGAACTTGGACTTGTAAACAGAGTAGTGGCGTCAGCACCATGGACATTGCCGGGACCTATAGGTGCATTCCTTGCAACAAACGGAGACATCAGAGCACTTATATTAAATGTACTTTTGATAATTCTTTCAATACTTATTTACCTTCCGTTCTTTAACAAGTATGATGCAGATTTAAAGAAGCAGGAAGAAAGTGACGTTGCTGCATAATATTTTACGTAATAATACAAAGGAGAGTTATGCGTAGACTTGGGATATCAATTTATCCTGAAAAAGACAATGTGGAAAATATTATTGAATATATTAAGAAAGCCGGATTTTCCGGCTTTTCTCGTATCTTCTCATGTCTTTTATCAGTGAATAAATCAAAAGAAGAGATAATACATGATTTTAGTAAGATAAATCATTATGCAAAAAGCCTTGGGTTTGAAATAATAGTTGATGTATCACCTTCAGTTTTTGATAAACTGGGAATATCATATAAGGACCTTTCTTTCTTTAAAGAAATAGGAGCGGACGGACTTAGACTTGATCTGGGATTTAGCGGACTGGAAGAGTCTGTTATGACTTTTAATGAATACGACTTGAAGATAGAAATTAATATGTCAAATGATGTTTCAACTATTGATACAATAATGAATTATGAACCTAACAGATACAATCTATACGGATGTCATAATTTTTATCCGCATAATTACAGCGGACTCGGACTTGATTTCTTTAAAAGCTGTACAAAAAGATTTAAAAAATACGGTCTGAATACTGCGGCATTTATTACTACAAGAAGTAAAGGATCGTTTGGTCCATGGCCTACCGATTTCGGGCTTCCGACTTTGGAAATGCACAGAAATATGAGTATTGATAAGCAATTAAAGCATATGATTGCTATGGATGACATTGATGACATTATTATTTCAAATTGCTATCCGACAGATGAGGAGATTGAAAAGATAAAAAGCATTCCTCTTGACAGAGTATGCTTCGATGTAAAACTTTTGCCCGAACTTCCTGTACTTGAAAGAACTATAGTTTTAAAAGAAATGCATTTTAACAGAGGCGATAAGTCGGACAATTTTATCAGATCTACAGCTTCAAGGGTAAAGTACAAGGGTGAAAAGTTTGAAGTAATAAATCCTGCACCTATAAAAAGAGGTGATGTTATAATTGAAAGTTCGCTCTACGGTCATTATGCGGGAGAGCTGCAGATTGCTCTAAGCGATATGGAAAATTCGGGGATGAGCTCCGTGGTCGGGCATATTGATAAAGATGAGTTGTTCTTGCTTGACTATATAAGGCCTTGGCAGAAGTTTGCCATGAAGGAATCAAAGGAAGTATAGATGAAAAATACTTATTACATAGGAATAGACGGTGGGGGAACAAAGACAAATTTTATACTGTTTGACAGTGATAAAAACAGTATAGCATCCGTTTTAATGCCTACAATCCATCCTGCGCAGACAAGTTTTAAAGAAGCGGTATCTATTCTTACCGAGGCGAGAGAAAAGTTGCTTATTAATATAAAAGACTTTGATTATGATTTGAAGGTGGGAGCGGGTCTTGGAGGATACGGTATAAATAAGGATTACAGAAAAAAGCTTGAGGATGAGTTTTCATCAGTATTTGAAGAGTTCAGGCTTTATTCTGATGCCTACGCCGCAATGCTTGGCGCACTTGGAGGAGATGACGGAATACTTATAATTGCAGGTACAGGAAGTATAGGACTTGCAAAGATAGGTGAGAATACATACAGGTGTGGAGGTTTCGGATACAGATACGGCGACGAGGGCAGTGCATACAGTATAGGAAAAGCAATTATTTCAGCAGCCTTAAAGGAATCTGACGGCAGGAACAAAAAAAGTAAGATATATGATCTGGTACTTGAATATTTTAAGATGAATAGTGTTAATGATATAGCAACAAGCGAGTTCACAAGAGAGCATATAGCAGGTCTGGCGGCAGAGGCATCAAAATATATTTATAGCTGTGAAAGTATAAAGATTATCTTTGAAAGAGCAGCAAGAGAAATAACTCTACATATAAAAGCATTGAGTGAAAAATTTGAAAATAAAATAAAGTTAAGTTATATAGGAGGAGTCTTTAAGTCTGAGTTTATAATGAAAATGATAAAAGAAATGAATCCGGATATTGATATTGTTTCACCGGTATTTCCACCTGAAAAAGGGAGTATACTACAAGTATAGTGAAAAGCGGAAATATTTCTGCTATAATGAGTATAAATAAAAAAAATATATTTTGTTGAGGTGAAAAATGGGAAAAAGAAAACTGGCATCCATACAGTATGTACATAATATCACGCCTATAGAGGGTGCTGAAAAGATAGAATGTGTACATGTATTGGGATGGCAATGTGTAGCTAACAAAGGTCAATTCAGTATAGGTGATAAATGTATATATATGGAAGTGGATTCATTCCTTCCTGTATGTGAACGTTTTGAATTCCTTCGAGCAAGCAGCTTTAAAGAGAATGAAATAATGGGAGCGGGATTCAGGCTGAAAACCATGAAATTCAGAGGACAGATATCACAGGGATTGGTACAACCTTTAGAAATACTTCCTGAAGGTAAATATGAAATAGGCGATGATGTGACAGAACTTCTGGGAATAAGGAAATGGGAGATAGAGGAGAGAGTAAGCAATGACGGCACTGTTATTGCAGAGTTTCCGAGTGAAATCTCAAAAACCGACGAGCTGAGAGTGCAGTCATATCCGGAGTTAATAGAGGAGTTTAAATCTGTAAAGGGATATTACATAAGTACTAAAATGGACGGATGCAGTGTAACCATGTATAAGAGCGGTGATCATTTCGGTGTATGCGGAAGAAACTATGAATATGCAGATGATGATAAATGTGATATGTGGAAATATGCACATGAACATAGAATAGAAGAGAGATTAAAAGAAAATAATCTTGAAGATATAGCAATTCAGGGTGAATTTTGCGGACCGGGTATTCAAAAAAACAGACTTAATCTGAAAACACCTGAGTGGTATGTATTTACAGTAACGGATATGAAAACTAATACAAGGCTTTCCATGTATAAGACCGAGGAGATATGTAAGCTTCTTGGTTTAAATATGGTGCCTGTAGAGGAAGTGGAAGAAGAGTTTCAATATAAAAGCGTTGATGAACTTTTGGAGAGAGCAAAGGGAAAGTACGCTTCAGGTAGGAATAAGGAAGGTATAGTAATAAGACCGGTTGAAACTGTGTATTCAAACACCATAGCAGGTCCGCTGTCTATGAAAGTTATAAATAATGATTATCTTTTGAAAGAGTAGTAAAATACTTTTATAAAATTGAGAGGGCTACAGTTTAGGATGTAAAAATGAGTTCGAAACTGTAGCTTTTTTTTGTGTTTTTTTAAAAAGTCACTTGACTTTAGAAACACGAAAAAGTATAATAAATACACTGCTTTTGCAGGAGGCTTAATTCAAACATCATAATAACTTAAAAATAATTTAAATTGTAGTTGACAAGATGTTGAATTAATGATATTATATCAAAGTTGCTTGAAAAGAGCAAAACAAGCTCCAA
>CAKAQP010000181.1 GCA_916720285.1 uncultured Lachnoanaerobaculum sp.
GCAGCCGTATATACAAACAAGTCTATATCATCACCGATATTCTCTCTTTTTTGTCCTACTAATGTTTTTACGCCTCTGTCTTCAAGATCCTTTGTCCTGTTGTTTGCCTTTGTATCGGAGCCGCTCACTTCAAAGCCCTTTTCCAAGAGTACTCTTGCAAGTCCGCTCATACTTATACCGCCGATACCGCAAAAATATATATGCTTTATATCATCAAATCTAATTTCTTTCAAAATCATGCCTCCCGGGTTTATCTTATTTTCTTGTTTTCTTCTTTTTCACACTGTAACCGAAAGTACCGAGTACCTTTGACAGCCCTATGTATTCTCCATGATTATATACTACCATGTCAGCTTTTGTCAGGTCAAATTTGTTTTTTTCATCCATATATTTTGCATCTACATTTACTGCAACCACCTTTGCTATAAACATATGATGTGAACCAAGCTCAATGATATCTTCAACTTTGCATTCAATGCAAACCGGACTTTCTTTAATAGATGAAGCAGCTACCACCTTTGATGGCAACTGCTCTATCTTTAATACTTTCCATTTATCAATATCTCTGCCTGATTTTACGCCACATTCATCAGCTATTTTTACCAGCTTTTCATTTGTAAGATTTATAACAAATTCTCCCGATTTTTTTATTATATCATATGAATATCTGCTTGGTCTAAGAGAAATATAAACCATTGGCGGATTTGTACATATTGTACCTGTCCACGCCACAGTAACTATATCGCTTCTGCCTTCAGAGTCTGCACAACTTACCATTACCACCGGTACGGGGTATAGCATATTTCCGGGTTTAAAATCAATTCTCATTTTTCTTAAAGTATTTCTTTATATTTTTTCTTTTATTATTATTTGTTTTGTCTTTGTTGTTATTCGCTATATCAGATTTTTCTTTACTGAATCTGTCCTTAAAATTTTTATCTTTAAGGTTCTTCTCTCTGATTTTTTTCGCTGTTTTGCTCTTTTGTTCCGGATTTTTTTCCTGCTTATCTTTTGGTGCGAAAGGAACTCTCTTACTCTTGAAATTTCTTCTCTTTTTCGGCTTTTCACCCAATCTCTCACAGATTTCATCAATAGTCTTTGCCAATGATTTTTTCATCTCATTGACTGTAATATCGGCATACTTTTCATAAAGCGGAACTCTTTCAAGATAAAGATCCTTTAAACTTTGTCCTTCTTTTAAGGTGATTCCTCTCTCTCTTAAGTCCCCAAGTCTTGACTTTATCGCGGTATATGAAAGTTCCAGATATATTATTACACTGATTTCTTTTAGATGCTGCATGGCTTTTTCACCATATACCACACTGCCTCCCGGCGATATGATACTGTTGTCTAAATCCAATCCGGCATTTACCTCGTCCTCAATTTCTCTGAAACCTTCATCACCATGCTCTTCTATAAGTTCCTTTAAGAGCTTTCCATATTTTTCCTGAATAACAATATCGGTGTCTACAAACTTTTTACCTAGTCTCTTGGCCAAAACCACGCCGACTGAGGACTTACCTGATGCAGGCATACCGATTAATGTAATGTTAGTTTTTTTTCCCATATCTCTCCTACATCTGTATTCCTATTACAAGGCTTGGTACAAGCTGTTTTTTTCTTGAAACCACCGAAGCAAGCTCTATTACACCTGAATCATTTATCTCATAAACACCTTCTTCGATTCTGAATGACTTCATTACAAGAGCCATCGCACCTGAACCGACGCATATAAGTCTTGTTGATTGCTCCAATATATTGGTAAGCATAAAGAACATCATATCCTCGGCGCTGTTTTCATGAAGCTTTACAAGAAATGGCAGGAGTCTGTTTTCAATACCTCTCAGCTCTTCCTCATTCAAGGAACTAATCTGTCCTATTCCTATATTAATTTTTCCAAGTGCAAATGTCTTATAATCCTGATGGAAAATCTGCTCATCGGTCTTACCTGTAAGATTGCTTGCTGAAGCAAACATCTGGTTTGCATACTTTTCTATATCAATACCTGCAATTCTTGCAAGGTCAAGGCCTGCAGCCTTATCCACTTCAGTACATGTAGGTGATCTGAAAAGTAAGGTATCGGATATAATAGCGGAACAAAGAAGACCTGCAATCTGCTTTGGAATCTCAACCCCTTTTTCATGGTACATTTGATAAATAATTGTAGATGTACATCCGAGAGGCTGATTTCTGAAATAAACAGGCCCTATAGTCTCTACAGTACCAAGTCTGTGATGGTCTATTATCTCAAGCACATTTGCATGTTCTATACCGTCCACCGCCTGACTCTTTTCATTATGATCCACCATAATTACTCTCTTACCCTTGGCACCGAGAAGGTTTCTTCTTGAAAACATTCCAAGATATTTCCCGTTTTTATCAAGAATAGGGAAGTCTCTATGTCTTACAGTCGCCATTACTTCCTTTATTTCGTCCAGATAATCTTCATTTTCAAATGTAATAAGATTCTCAGTCTTCATAAAGTAATTTATAGGCATGGACTGATTTATAAGTCTTGCTACGGTAAATGTATCATAGGCCGTTGTAATTATAGTTGTTCCATGATCCTTCGCAAGCTTCTTTATAGTCATGGATGCACCGGCACCCTCACATACTATAATGCATGCCGCACCCATCTCAATGGCGCAAAGTTGCATCTCATATCTGTTTCCCAGTATTACAAGATCATCCTTCTCTATATAATATTCCATCATATCCGGATTTGCGGCGGCAACAACTACTTTACCTGAATTAAAATAAGCCTTGTCATCACCCACTACCAAAGTTCCTTCAATTGTTTCAATAATATTTGAATACCTTGTATTTGCTTTTGCAAGTATTCTGCTGTCATATATATTCATATATGAATTTGCAATATCACTGACCGATATTATTCCTTCAAGATCACCGTCACTGTTTACAGCAGGTAAAGTCACCACATCAAGTTCCTGCATAAGTCCCCAAGCTTTTTTAAATGATATATTCTTATCAACTCCCTTGGTATGCTTTATCTCAACATCTTTTACTTGAGTTTTTACACTTTCAGTAAGCTTAGGCGGTTTAACCTTGAAGTAATTAAGTACAAATTTGGTTTCCTCATTGATTTCGCCGGCACGCCTTGGTGAAAACTCCCCCTCTTCAGTTTTTGACTTTAGATCGGCATAACCTATAGCCGCACAGATTGAATCCGTATCCGGGTTCTTATGACCCATTATCAATGTTCTAAGCTTTGTCATAAATTCCTCTTAATTAAAAATTTTTTCAGGATACAATCCCTTATCTACTAAGGCTCTTATTGAATTAACAACAATCTCCTTATCTTCCTTATATGTTACTCCAAACCACTTGTCATGGCTCTTTAATACTTCTACACTTATTTTGCCGGCCTTGATAGCCTCATCTATTACCGACGGCAATAAGTACTCATTTTTCAACTCATTTGTCATGCTGCCAAGAAACTTCGGAAAACCTTCTTCCAAAATATCAAGAAATTCAGGTGTAAGTCCCCACATATTCATGGAAACGATATCATCAAGATTTACATCTCTTTTATTACCGTTTTCATCAACAGCATTTAAAACCCCGTCTTTCAGCTCAATCTCAAAAGTCTCGGTCACATCGGCGAGCTTATTGTTTGCATCGGCCTTACATACTCCTCTTGTAACTCCGCCATTGTCTGAAAGAGTGTTCTTAAGTACAAAGCCTGCCATACAAAGATCGAGTTTTTTACTGTTTTTGTCCATCTTATTTGCCATATAGTCATATATTACTTTAAAGCCTTCTTTTCCGTAATAATCATCCGCATTTATTACTACAAACGGTTCATTTACAATGCCTTTTACAGAAAGCAAAGCCTGTCCGGTTCCCCATGGCTTGCTTCTTTCTTTCGGACATTCAAATCCTTCCGGCAAATCGTTAAGATCCTGAAAAGCATAATCCACATCTATATATTTCTTTACTCTGTCCCCGATGATTTCTTTAAAATCCTTCTCCAAATCGTGACGGATTATAAATACAACTTTATTAAATCCTGCTTCCTTTGCATCATATATGGAATAATCCATAATAATCTCACCGTTTGGTCCCACAGGTGCCAATTGCTTTATGCCTCCGCCAAATCTTGAGCCGATACCGGCCGCCATAACCACTAATGTTGCATTCATCTTGTATCCCCCTTATGCTTATTTTTTAGTTATCTTCCGATGAATAATTCGGTGCTTCTTTTGTTATATGGATATCATGAGGATGACTCTCTTTTAAGGATGCGGCACTTATCTTTATAAATTCCGAAGTTTCCTGAAGAGTCTTTATATCCTTCGCTCCACAATATCCCATACCCGATCTGAGTCCTCCAAGCAGCTGGAATACGGTATCTTCCACCAGTCCCTTATATGCCACTCTTCCTTCTACTCCCTCTGGTACAAGTTTTTTTGCATCTGTCTGGAAATATCTGTCCTTACTGCCTTTTTCCATAGCCGCAAGAGATCCCATACCACGATAAACTTTATATTTTCTACCCTGATATAATTCAAAGTCTCCCGGTGATTCATCACATCCCGCAAAAAGCGAACCCATCATACATACATTTCCGCCTGCTGCCAATGCCTTTGTAATATCACCTGAAAATTTGATTCCACCATCTGCAATTATAGGTATATTATACTCTTTTGCCACATCATAGCAATTCATTATTGCACTTATTTGCGGTACACCTATACCTGCAACAACTCTTGTGGTACAGATGGATCCGGGTCCTATGCCGACCTTTACACAGTCCGCCCCTGCTTCAATAAGCGTTTT
>CAKAQP010000182.1 GCA_916720285.1 uncultured Lachnoanaerobaculum sp.
CTTTATATGGGATTATAATACTGCTTTTATGGAAGAAAAGGATAAAACCTATACATATCTTCAAGATGAGATTGGAAGTCCTATAAGGCTACTTGAGCTTGGAGAAACAGAAAAAACTAAGCAAATGGTATATGGATATGATGAGTTTGGAGTGGATACCTATAAAACGCAAGGTAAGATACAACCATTTGGCTACACAGGATATAGGTATGATGAGGTAGCCAACACCTACTTTGCACAGGCAAGAGAGTATATGCAGGGTATAGTGGTGTAGTTGTCAAGACAAAAATCTAAGATTTTTATAATGAATTGATATAGCTGAATAATCTGTGCCTCAATGAGCCACCTGTCCGGTGAGATTGAGCCATCAGTCCGTTTTGCTGTGAGCCACCATTCCGGTCACAATGAGCCACTTGTTTTATAATAGAATTATGCACAATTATTGTGTAAATCTATTATACAGGAGGTCACCATTATGTAAGCGCCTTATAAGATAATGCCTTATATCCCCATGGAAAGATAGCGATGAGAACGAGCGTTTGGATATTGACAATGGATTATTACTTTGCCCAAACCATGATAAGGCATTTGATAGAGGTTATATATCGTTTGATGATAATGGTTTGATTATAATTTCAGATGAGCTTGATGATAAAAATAGAGTATTCCTAAATCTTAGACAAGATATGAGTATAAAGCTTACAGATGGAAATAGAAAATATTTGAAATATCATAGAAAAAATATCATGGTGATAAACAGATAATTTTATAGATACATAGTCTCATGATTATTTTATTAACCAAAAAGTTCGTTAAATTATTTGTTTATAATAATATAATGGGACAAAATAAAGGCGGTAGGATATGGTAGGACTATAATCGTGTATATTTTATTATCTCGCCAAAAGTATTTTGTCTACGACAAATTTAAAATAATGGCGAGAATTTTCTCGCCATTATTTCTTTTTCATAGCCAAATGTGTTATAATGGCGAGAAAGGAGGGGTGATGTTTTGAGAGAATTTAATTATTTAAAACTTATGGAACTGTCGTTGCCTGTAAATATATATCATACAATTGCAAAAATTCACGAATATAAGGGGAAGCAAGAACTTTATGTAAAAAATTATCCTGATGTTTTGGACAAGATGATTGATGTAGCTAAAATACAAAGTACGAAGTCTTCAAATGCTATTGAGGGAATTTATACCAATGATGCCAGACTAAACGAACTGATGAATAAAAAAGCAGAACCTAGAAACAGAAATGAAGAGGAGATTACAGGATATAGGCATGCACTTGACATTATTCATGAAAACTATGCATATATAGAATTTAATAAAAATGATATTTTAACGCTCCACAATCAACTATATTCTTATTCATATGTAAACTATAAGGGAAAATTTAAGACTCTTGACAATACAATTATGGAAGTAGATGCACTAGGCAATAGAAAAGTGAGATTTCAACCGGTAAGTAGTTTTGAAACTGAAAATTACTTTGATAAAATGGTTGAGGCTTATAATAAGGCAGTGAAAGAAAATATTCCGGCCTTAATTTTAATACCTGTGCTTATACATGATTTTTTATGTATTCATCCTTTTGACGATGGTAATGGAAGAATGAGCAGATTACTGACATTACTTTTACTTTATAAGTTTGGTTACTTTGTTGGAAGATATATAAGTATAGAGATGCTGATTGAAGAAAGTAAAGAGTCCTATTATGAAGATTTACAAAGATCAAGTGAAAAGTGGCATACAGGAGAAAATGATGAAATTCCGTTTATAAGATATATGATGGGAGTTTTATTAAAAGCATATGAAGAATGTGATGACAGATTTAATCTGATAGGAAATGAGAAATTGACATCACCTGAGAGAGTATTATCTGTTATTCAAAAGTCATTAGACCCGCTTTCCAAAAAGGATATTATGATACTCTGTCCTGATATATCACAAAGGACAATAGAACGTGCTTTAAAGGAATTACATGATAATAATAAAATAAAACAGGTAGGTAGTGGGCGTTCAACAAAGTATGTTAAGTTTTAGAAGCAAGTGAAGAAAAAATTGAACAATTGGCTTTTACACGGAGGTAAATATGTTTAAGGGGAATAAGTGGGAATGGCCTGAAGTATATGTTATTCTAAGGATTTTGGCAGACGTAAAAGTATATGCGGCAGACAGTGAATTAAATAAGCTTGATGATTTTTATCTTTCTATAATTAAAACGATTAGAGAAGAAACCAAGGGTGAAATCAAAGAGTATACCGACGTAGAAATGATATCAATTTATATTAACGGAGCAAAAGTCAAGGAATTACCTGCGATAGAGTTTGAATCGGAGTCAGTAAATCTGTTTGATGAGATTAACAGCAAAGATTCAATGGGTGCTTTTCATGCAGAAAACACGCAGAATCCTAATGATAAAATCTTGTGTTATAAGCTTTTTACCCCTGCAATAGATAAAAATGATATTATGGTAGAAATAACTGATGCAGATACAGTATACAGTCCGACAATAGGTTCTTTAATAAAATCCGAATTAGGTTCATATTCTACTTTGTTGAATGCAGGAAAGACCACAAACTTTATTTATAAAATAGTACATAATAATCCTGATTTGATAAGAGAAGCAAATGAAATATACAAGGTGTCAGGCGGAAAAAATCATACAGAAGTCAGAGAGCTCATAAATAAGATAATCAAGGAAAGCGGAACTCTTGAATACCGAAAGATAAACAATCAAATTTTTGAAGATAATTTGGTACTTATCGACAGCAATATGGATAAAATTATTGCCGAGACTCTTTTATATTTTTATAAGGAAGGAATCAGCAATTGTAATGATATGGTTGAAAAGCTTGAACAGGAAAATCCTATGAACTACGGTAATGTAAATGCCTATAAATATAAGTTCAAAAAGTTTTTGACGGCTGTAGCATTGGGAATGAAACCTGCTACGGTATGGGACGGTTTGAATGAGGCTACAGGAGGATATATTGTAGTTACAAAAGAAGATAATACTATTGAATATCATATATACAACAGAAATTACTTTGAAGAATATTTGTTAAATAATACAAAATATGAAACAGCATCCACATCAAGAAATGATTTCGGTGAAGTGTACAGTGAAAACGGCGAAGACTTTATAAAACTTAATTTGCAGGTGAAATTCAGACAGTTAAGAAGAGTAAGCCAATGACCAGAAGTTAAAATATGGCAAGGGTTAAAAACAAGAATACATAAATGGAAGTATATTTGAGGAACCTTTTGTAGCAAAGGGGTTTAGATATAGATAAAATCACACCAAACTTGAAAGCACGGGCATTGATGTTATAATGGTGTGGGGATGTGAAATCAAGCGTATTATAAAAGATAAGATGATAGAAAAGGAAAAAACGGATTATCTCGCCAATAGTATTTTTTCTACGCCAAAATATGAATAATGGCGAGATTATCCTCACAGGCATACGTTTTTCATAGCCAAATACTCCCAAATGGCTATTAAAAACTATCATATAAAATTATTTTGTTGATGTACTGTGGCAATACCGGAGGAGTAAATATATGAAAATAATATATGCCAATGCTGACATGCTGTTTTACTTTATATTTATATTTTTAACTATTGTACTTTTAGTATTGAAAATTTCAAAATATAAAAGAGACTCTAAAGTGGTAAAAGTTATAAAAAATATACTCGCTATTCCTGTCGTCATTTTAAATATGTTGATTTTTGGTGATTTGAATATTTCACTTCAGCTTTTTAAAGATGAAAATAAAACAGATAACAAAAAGTGAGTATATGTATGACAGATTTACAAAAAAGATATGAAGAATTAAATAAACAAAACTTCCCCGACGGCGAAAGAATAAAATTTATTGCGGATTTAGGCGCAAGTGACAAAATAGAATATCATTACCAGCTGATTTGTAAAGACCGGGATGAAGGTATGAACTTAAATCTGTCCGGAAGTTTTTATAAACATGATAAAGAAGGTTTAGAGTATTTATTTACAGTTTTAGATAATGAGAAAGACGAGAGTTTAAAAGTATTTGCCGCATACCTTATGGCTGAAACTCTTTCAAAACTGAGACATAGAGATTTTTACTTAGAGTTTTGCAGCAGGCTTATTCCGATTATGACTTCGCTTATAGAGATAAAAGATGCTTTGCTTCGACAAAGGATCATTATTGCTCTCGGATGGATAGGATCTTTAAATGAGATTGATATTTTGACAAAGCAAATGTCGGAAGATAAAGACAGTTTTTGCAGAGCATGGTCAGCATCAAGCCTTATGCAAATGTCATTTCACGGAGTTGATAAGGAAGTGATTCAGGAAAAAACAAAGCCTTGCTTTGCTTCTGTGATTGCAGCAGAGACCGATTTATATGCCTGTGGCATTATGATAGAAGCGGCACAGATTTTATTTGGAAAGAAATGGATAAGCCAATCGGCTGTGGAAGATGTGGATGCTGAGAAAATAGAAAGGGCGAGGAAGTCGGCGGTAAGATTTTTGAATAAGTAGTAAACATGAACTACAAATTGCACATTAATACATCCGATATTACAAAATAAATTTGACGAACAATCCGATTTTGTGTATAATACCTTCGTCAAAAAATGGCGTAGACTTAAAGGGGAGCATAAAATGCTACCCTTTTATTATTCAGTTAAGGAGGTATAGCGTATTAAAGGTGTAAGAAAGAATTTAAGTTTTGTATTTATTATATTGATGTTTGCACTGTTGGTTTC
>CAKAQP010000183.1 GCA_916720285.1 uncultured Lachnoanaerobaculum sp.
AATTGGTATCAAGTGATACTTACAGAATGGCTGACGATATTTATATCAGAGGTACAAGAGTGGATGCTCCTGCTCCTACAGCTGCACCTGTAGAAAATACTGAAGGTGGAGAGACTGTAAATGATGCTCCTGCAGATAACGGACCTGCAGACAATTCTGTTGATGTAGGTCAGGGCCCGGGTTTTGATCCGAACATTAATGCAGGACAGTAATGAAAAAATATATAATTTTTTGCGGATATGCCGGACTTAAGGGCTCTTTGATACTGGCAAAAAAATACCGTGAAGATTTAAACGGGTATTTTAATAAAGTATATATAGAGAGTATAGAAAAGCATGTTAAAGATAACGGTTATTATGGGAGATATTCATCTCCCATAAATAATGACAGATCCGGATGTGCTCCTGTAGATATAAACAGTATATTTTCAGAGGCCAATGTTGAAACGTTGGATGTTTCAGAAGGTGGAATCCTAAAGGTATTATATAATTTGGCAAAGTCTCGCGGCTGCGGCTTTGAGATAGAAATAAAAAAAATAAGTACAATACAGATTTGTATTGAGATTTGTGAATATTTCGGAATAAATATATATAGACTTTTAAGCGAAGGCAAGATAGTTCTGAGTGAGGACCCTATATCTGCCTGTAAATACTTGGAGGAAAGAGGGATTACTGCACAGGTGATAGGTTGTTTGACAGACAGCCTTGATAAAGTGATAACAGATAAGGAAGCTGTAGAATATGTGAACAGGCCTTTGCAGGATGAAATTTTTAAGGTGATAAAAGATGAGAGAGAAGATATTATCGATAATTGAAAAAAATTCCAGAATTGATATTGCAGAGCTGGCTGTTTTATTGGGTGAAGATGAGGTGGCCGTTGCAAATGAGATTTCAGATATGGAAAAAGAAGGTGTGATATGCGGTTATCATACATTGATCAATTGGGAAAAAACAGCCAATGAAAAGGTGAATGCACTTATTGAAGTAAGAGTTACACCTCAAAAGGGTATGGGCTTTGATAATATTGCTGAAAGAATTTACCAATTCTCTGAAGTAAATGCAATATATTTGATGAGTGGAGCATTTGACTTTACTGTTTTTATTGAAGGAAGAACAATGAGAGAAGTGGCACAATTTGTCTCTGATAAATTGGCACCTATGGATTCAGTGCTTTCAACCGCAACACATTTTGTATTGAAAAAATATAAAGACCATGGAACAATATTATCTGCAAAGAAAAAAGATGAGAGGCAGCTGATAACACCATGAGAGATCCATTATCAAAAACAATAACATCAATAAAACCTTCAGGTATCAGAAAGTTTTTTGATATAGTCAACACTATGGAAGATGCAATATCTTTGGGAGTTGGAGAGCCTGACTTTGATACACCTTATTTTATAAGAGATGCAGGTATATATTCTCTTGAAAAGGGAAGAACTTTTTATACATCAAACTCGGGATTGCCTGAGCTTAGAGAAGAAATAAGAAAGTATCTTATAAGAAAACTTAATGTAGAATATAATCCGAAAGATGAGATTATAATTACGGTAGGAGGCAGTGAAGGTATAGATATTGCGCTCAGAGCAATGCTTGACGCAGGTGATGAAGTTTTGATACCTCAGCCTTCATATGTTTCATATGAGCCTTGCACAATTTTGGCAGGAGGAAAACCTGTAATAATAGAACTCAAGGCCGAAGACGGTTTTAAGTTAAAAGCAAGTCAAATTTTGGAAAAAGTAACAGATAAAACGAAGATACTTATTTTACCTTTTCCAAACAATCCTACAGGATCGATTCTCAATATAGATGAGTTAAAAGAGATAGCAAAAGTTTGTATAGAAAAAGACTTGTATGTAATATCGGATGAAATATACTGTGAACTTACATATGAAGGAGAACATGCTTCAATAGTTCAGGTAGAAGGTATGAAAGAAAGAACGATACTTATAAACGGATTTTCTAAATCCTATGCCATGACAGGATGGAGACTTGGATATGCTACAGGTCCTAAGGAGATTATTGCTCAGATGACAAAGATTCATCAATATGCCATTATGTGTGCACCTACTACAAGTCAGTATGCCGCTGTTGAGGCTCTGGCACATGGAGACGAAGATGTGGCAAAAATGAGAGAGTCATACAATCAAAGAAGAAGATTTCTCTTACATAAATTTGATGAACTCGGAATGACCTGCTTTGAACCGCAGGGAGCATTTTATGTATTTCCGAGTATAAAAAGATTTAATATGACATCGGAAGAATTTGCAACAAGATTGTTGGAAGAGCAAAAGACCGCTATAGTTCCCGGCACGGCATTTGGTGAAAGCGGAGAGGGTTATGTCAGAGTATCATATGCATATTCTATGGAAAGACTTAAGGAAGCAATCTCAAGAATTGAGAAGTTTGTAAGGAGTCTTTCATGAATATAGTGTTACTTGAACCTGAAATACCTGCAAATACAGGAAATATAGGAAGAAGCTGTGTAGCAACCAATACAAGGCTTCATCTGATAGAGCCTTTGGGCTTCAGAATCAATGAAAAAGAGATAAGGCGCGCAGGTATGGACTATTGGAAGAATCTTGATGTTACAATATATTCCGATATAAATGATTTTTATGAAAAGAATCCTGCGGCAAGAGAGCATATGTATTTTGCAACCACAAAGGCGCATCATACTTATAAGGATGTAGAATATAAGCCGGATGATTATATAATGTTCGGTAAAGAAAGTGCAGGAATACCTGAAGAGATACTTTCGGAAAATGAAGAGACCTGTATAAGAATACCTATGTGGGGAGATATCAGAAGTCTGAATCTGTCAAATTCAGTGGCAATTATCTTGTACGAAGCATTGTCGCAAAACGGATTTGAAAAAATGCAGCTAACAGGAGAATTACATAGACTGACATATAAATAATAAAAAAAACTCCGGTCCGTTTGGAATGGAGTTTTTTTATATTAATGTTTTAATTAATGTTTTTCGTATAAATAGTCATCATTTTTCTTAGGCGGTTTTTCATTTAAATTTCCGACATCGAAAGTAGTCTCATTTGAGATATCATTTTCATTATTTCCGGATTCCTCAACAGGAATATCATTTACTTCAGTACCTTCAGCGGAAACAAGTTTTGTTTGGTTGACTTCACCGTTGTTAAATTCAACTTCTCCCTCATTACCAGCCGTATCGGAAACATAGGCCTTTATAGAGTAGGTATCAAATTCAAATGTAGCCCTGCCCTCTTCTTCATCTATTTTTGAGGGTTTTAGTTTCCTGTCATTACTGTCTATTGCGTAGATGCTTTCATAGTCTATATCTGAATGTCCGTCCTCAAATGTTATATTAAGGACACCTTTCTTTACCAACTGTGCAAATATAGTCGGTGCGGTGGAGTCGATATTATCTATTCTTTCATATATAGTCTGAGACATTGTGTTCAGATTTGTAGCAACTACTTCCAGAGTACCGTTTTTTGTCGCTGTAGCCACATATGTATTACCGTTCTTGGTATATGAGAGCGGCGAGTCGTCAAGAGTCATTGTAAAACTTTGCAATGGGAAAAGGCTCTTTTGAGTCACTCTTATTTCTACAGATTTGGAATCGGAATCCGCCACTGTGGAAATTTCGAAATGAGGCTGTGAGGTTACAGCAAAAAATATGATTACATTTATGAATATAAATGCTATTATATACTTGAGTTTTGAAAACTTCCTTTTTTTGGGTTTTTCATTTACATTATTTTCATCTGCCATGGATTTTCCTCACTTTCACTTGTACAAGCAATCTTTGACTAGAATAACAGACTTAAAAAAAAACTTCAAGTTAAAAATTGACTTAAGAAAAATATAATAATTAAAGGAGTTGTTATGATAGAAAAAGCAGTGGAATTTGCGATTAAGGCACATGAGGGACAGTTCAGAAAGGGGAGTACAATACCTTATATTACCCACCCTTTGGAAGTATGTACCATTGTATCCTTGATTACGGACAATGAAGAAGTAAGAGTGGCATCATTACTACATGATACGGTTGAAGATACTTCCGTTACGATAAACGAGATAGAAAAAAAATTCGGAAAAAAAGTGGCGGATCTTGTAGGAAGTGAATCTGAGGATAAGTCAAAGACATGGATTGAAAGAAAGATGCATACATTAAAAACTTTGAAAAATGAATCAATAGAAGTAAAGATAATAGCTCTTGGAGATAAGCTGTCAAATATCAGAAACTCGGCAAGAGATTATCTAAGTCTTGGAAATGATTTTTTACTTAGGTTTAATGAGAAAGATAAGGTAAAGCAGGCAATGTACTATTACGGTATACTTGATGCATTGAAAGACCTGGAAGATAATGAGTTTTATAAGGAATATGAGAAACTCTGTGATTTTGTTTTTGGAGATGTGAAAGAGAAAATATGAGAGACGGTTTTATAAGAGTTGCAAGTGTATCACCTGATATCAGAGTATGTGATGTGGACTATAACAAGGAAAGTATAAAAAAGGCCATAGAAAAAGAATGGGAAAATAAAAGCAGTATCATAGTATTTCCGGAGCTTTGTCTGACCGCATATACATGTAATGATTTATTTTTTCAGGATACACTGATAAGTGAAGCCAGGAAGGCATTGAAAGAAATAGTTGATTTTACAAAGGGACATAAATCTGTTATTTTTCTGGGGCTGCCTTGGGATTATAAAGGAAAGCTTTATAATGTTGTAGCGGTTATATCAAACGGATTGATGTTGGGCCTTATAAATAAAA
>CAKAQP010000184.1 GCA_916720285.1 uncultured Lachnoanaerobaculum sp.
AAAAAATCCTATTCGCAAATGCTCCAAAGTTTTTATAAATGATTATGCAAGTATATGTTTTCTTGCATTTTTCATGCAAATATGCTATTGTTTTCATAGTTTTTCAAGATATACTCTTGTCTTTTCATAATTATTTTCATAGAGGAGGCCTTATATGATTACTATTAATGATGTTGCAAATGCAGCCGGTGTATCTATTTCAACTGTTTCAAGAGTTATAAACCAAAGTAATACCGTATCTGTTGCTACAAAAAACAAAGTTATGGAAGTGATAAGAGAACTTGGTTATTCACCCGGTCCGGCATTAAAAAAAGAAAATCGTAAATCAAATAAATTAATCGGTGTTCTTTTTCCTGATATATCTAATAATGTTTTCGGCAGAATATTACAGGGTATTAACAGTGTTGTTACACCTCTTGGTTATAATACTGTAATATGTGAGACTAATGGTGAACTTGATAAAGAAATACATTTTTTGGATGTCTTAAAAAATAAGCAAGTTGAAGGTATTATTATGGCAAATGTTCATATACCTAAAGAACATATGATGTGGATACACAGAAACAATAAGCCTGTAATATATGTATGCCAGGACATTCCTAATTTTGAGCTGAAAATCCCTGTAAGTTCTGTAAATATGGATAATCAGCAGGCAATTTGTGACATGGTGCATTTTCTTTATAATATGGGACACAGGAATATCGCATTTATTGGAGGACCGCTTCATGATTTATCAGCCGGGAAAAAAAGATATGATGGTTATATGAAAGGTATTAGGGAATGTTCTTTAAATACTGCCCAAGACCTTATAAGTCTACAGAATTCTTTTACTATAGAAGACGGCTATATAGGAATGAATCAAATATATGAAAAAGCATCTATACTTCCTACAGCAGTTCTTTGTGCCTGTGACAATATTGCAGTAGGAGCTATAGATTTTATGTATGATAATAATATACAAGTACCCGACCATATTTCAGTTACAGGTGTAGACGACAGTAATATAGCAACTGCTATCAGACCATCACTTACTACAATACGTCATGCCACTTTTGATACGGGAGTAAAATCTGCACAGCTTTTGCTGGAATACTTCTCTTCAAATTCTTTCAAAGGAAGTGCATTTAAAATGCCTTATCAGCTCTTAAGAAGACAGAGTGTAAAGCATCTATAAGAAATAGGACTCCCATTTTGGGAGCCCTTATCTTTATTTCAATCCGTCGATTGACTGTATTCTTTTTTTGTCTCCGATATCTTCAAATCTTATCAGGAGTTGCCCGTCATTTTCTGCAAATTTAGCATAAATATTATTGTTTTCCCAATGATAATCTGTACCGTTCCATGCAAGGAAACCTTCTACTAAAATTTTATGATCCAGCTCATACTGACTGATTGCACTCATTATAGTTTTGATAAATAGCTTTGTATCTACAGGTGCAAAGAACTTCTCAGGTAAATCGTAAAGTGCCACAAATGCAATACCGCCCGGATGTTTGCATGGATAATATCCGTAATTCTTTTCACTTATGCCACATGAAATCATTGAAAGTATATATCCGGTAACTTTCTCTGTTAGAGGCAGATTTGGATTTGTTAAGGCTGCAAAGCCTACCTTTTCTCCAAATTCTCTTGCTTCTCCAACAAGTTCAAGTAAGCTCTCATCAAATCCGTTTATATTCTCCCAACCCCAAAGCCAATCATTTGATTCGATTGCTTCACTTCCTATGTATTGTATAGGATATGTGCTCTTACCGATTTTTATTTTCTTTGTGTGAAAATCCACATTCCAAGCCTGTCCTTTGGCTACATACATCTCAATAGCTTCCTGTACACGGAGCATACCGCCAAATACTGCCGATACTACCTCTGTCCAGTCTGTACGATTCATTTCATAATCTGTTTTTAATATATTAACTCTCTCTGCCATAATACTTCTTTCCTGTTTTTGATAATATAATTCAACCAAAAATAAGCGAAAAATGCAAGTACTATTTTAAGACTCTGTACTCATTCATTACTTTTCCGTCTTCAAAAATAACAGGCTTTGCAGTCAGTCCATCAGCTTCATTGTCGTAGTATCCCATCAGATAATCATTTACATCCTGTAAATTGTCAAATTCTTCTACCTGATACGGCAACTCAAATGCCAGCTTCTCAATAAAGAGGTATTTGTCACCGTCTTCTACTAAAATACCTGTATGTCCTATGAACTCCTGTACCTTATTCATACCGTCGTCCATGGTCATAAATACTGAAATCATATGCATCTTATCATTGTTAAACGAAATCTGCTTATCTTCCCACGATTTTATTATTTCATCCGACAAAACATTTGTATCATGTGTATTTGTTACATCAATATATGAAAACAATGTATCAAATTTTTTCTTATCCTCGCCTTCAAAAATGTTTTTATCTTTTATGGAATCAAAATCGTTAAAAAGCATTGTTGTATCACCCGGTGTAGGATTTCCGACTTTTATAAAATCTCCCATCAAAGAATATGATGTAATTCTACAGTTTCTGCCTACATATCCTCCCTTGGCAAGCCATGCATCTATAAGCTTGTCCTGATCGAATGTAGGGAAAGCTGCATCTATGGTTGTCATACTCTGAACCAGATTCTTGCTGCCTACTGCATTATTATACTCATCTACAGCATCAAAAAAGTTCTTTATCTTTTCGTCACTAAGACCTGCATTCTTTAGAGCATTTTTTACTCTGTCTCTTGTCTCTTTATCTACAAGATTTGAATACTTTAATTTTATATCCGCCTTACTTACCGCTGTACTTGACTCATCTGCCACACTTTCATTATCTTCAACGGCTTCAATACTTGTCTCATTGTGTTCTATAGTCACTGTAGTGTCTTCATTTTTGCTTGTTCCTTTACTTCCACATGCCGCCAAAACAATAGCTGCACCCATAACTGTAATTAAAAATTGCTTTTTCATATAAAAACCTGCTTTCTTTTTTAGTCGCTTTAGTATATCACTTTAATTATACTTATAATATATAAGTTTGTAGATTTCTTTTTTAATAATAAATGAAAAATTATTATAATCGTGTTCAAATATTTGAAAATTAATTTAATTACTAAACTATGTTGTTCCCCCTTTAATACGGTTTTAAAAAGTGATATAATTCTATTTTGATTTTATATAACAGTTCAATACTAAAGAAGGAAGGCGTATTATGAAAATCGGTTTCGATAATCAGATGTATTTAAAAACACAATCTGAGCATATAAGAGAAAGAATAGCAAGTTTTGGTGATAAACTCTATCTTGAATTTGGCGGAAAGCTCTTTGATGATTACCATGCATCCAGAGTACTTCCGGGCTTTGAACCTGATTCAAAGCTTAGAATGCTTCTTCAACTAAAAGATCAAGCCGAAATAATTATTTCAATCTCTGCATCGGATATTGAAAAAAACAAAATTAGAGAAGATCATGGTATTACCTATGATGCCGATGTAATCAGACTTATAGATGAATTTCGCAGAAAAGGGCTGTTTGTAGGCAGTGTATGCATTACACAGTATTCAGGACAAAAGAGTGCGGATAAATTTAAGGAAAGACTTGAAAATCTCGGTATAAAAGTATACAAACTTTATTTGATTGACGGATATCCAAGCAATGTGGCACATATCGTCAGTGAAGAAGGTTATGGAAAAAATGATTATATCGTCACTTCAAGACCTCTTGTAATAGTTACCGCTCCCGGACCGGGATCAGGAAAGATGGCTACATGTCTTTCTCAGCTCTACCACGAGAATAAAAGAGGAATTAAAGCAGGATATGC
The DNA here is from genome assembly GCA_916720285.1 of uncultured Lachnoanaerobaculum sp. GTDB lineage: Bacteria > Bacillota > Clostridia > Lachnospirales > Lachnospiraceae > Lachnoanaerobaculum. Next base: position 3,804 of record CAKAQP010000184.1, read on the forward strand.
AAAGTTTGAGACATTTCCTATTTGGAATTTACCGCTGAAGCACCCTGTAAATCTTGCATATGAGGCCGCTACAGCAGATTTAAATGATGTAAATATGATCGATCCTTTCCATTTGGAAGCTTATGGAACAACCACTGTAAACTACAACAGAGATATAGAAATATATCCTGTTTTGATGGCAATTTTTGAGGGAATATTTGGAGAATGCCCGTATAAATCTCCTACAGATATGGGCGTAAATATGGCCGGTAACTGTATTATTGACGATGAGGTGTGTAGAGAGGCAAGTAAACAGGAAATCATAAGAAGATACTATAATTCTCTTGCCAGATTTGTTAAAGGAGAATGCAAAGCTGATGAAGTTTATAAACTTGAGCTTATAATGCAGCAGGCAAAAACAAGTATTAATGACAGAAAAGCTGTTTCTGCAGCACTTTTAAAAGCTGAAGCCACAAATACCCCTGCAGCAGCTATTGAACTTGAAACCGGAGAACTCATTACAGGTAAGACTTCCGAACTTCTTGGTGCAAGTGCCGCACTTATTTTGAATGCATTAAAAGCCCTTAGCGGTGTTGATGATGATATAAAACTTATTTCACCTACAGTTATTGCACCTGTGCAGGAATTAAAAACCACATATCTTGGCGCTAACAATCCGAGGCTTCATACAGATGAAGCTCTTATAGCTCTCTCTATTTCAGCCGCTACAGATGAAAATGCGAGAAAAGCTTTAAATGCCATTCCGAAACTTAAAGGTTTACAAATGCATTCTTCTGTAATGCTTTCAGAAGCGGATGTAAAGACACTAAACAAACTTGGAATAGGACTTACTGCCGAGCCGAAATACGGTAAGAAAAAGAAATTTTAAATTATAATCCATAAAAATGGGGATGTGAAAAAACTCGATTGAGTTTTTTCGCATCTTCCTTTTTGCCTTTATT
>CAKAQP010000185.1 GCA_916720285.1 uncultured Lachnoanaerobaculum sp.
ATCCATACTTTGACCTCATATCTGAAATCACATCATCTGCATCTCTAAACTTTTCCTGTTCTCCGGATTTTTTTAGTTTTGCAAGCAGCTCTTTCTCGGTCATTGGTGCATATTGGTTTGATACTGCCTGTCTTTTTATTTCAATATTTTCAAGCTCAATAATATCATTTACTTCCATATATCTCTTCCTGACTAATAATATTAATATTCCAAGCGCTCATAATTTGCTTACTTTTGCATACTGTCTATCACCCCTCTAAACTCCTCTTCCAACGCATCCCAGTCGGTGTTCCTGTCATCCTCCATTGTTTCCACAATCGACTTATAATATTCCAGCTTGTTTTCAATATATTTATTAATCATCTCAGCCCTTGGGCCTTTTTCGGATTCAGACATTTTCACCTTCTTTGCAAGTAAATCCTCTACTGCAGCCTTCATATCTTCCTCAAGAACAGTATTAACCAATTCATCAAAGAGTACCGGCGGTGGGCATTTCTTTTCATCAATCCATTTGCAGGCAAGAATAGGTCTAAGTACATAAAAATACTTTTTGTAATTTACCATATCAGCACATAGATAATCGTAGTAGTTCTTTTTTGCAGTACCGTAGTAATGATAAAGTGCCGATTTACATGCAAAGTATTTGCATGCCGTTCTGTCGTAAAGCTCCTTCCACTCATCCGTAGTGTAATAAACAATAGGAGAATTGCTCCACTCAAATAATGTAGCATTGGATTTATGAAAGTGCTTTAATGCCTTTTTTATATCCCATCCGTTGATATCCAGCACCTCATTTAATTCCCAATCAATGAAGTCCTTGTTCTCTCGAAGGGATAAATAAAAGTTTTTATTACGAACATAAATAAACCTAACATCATAATCACTGTCAGGAGAGGCAAATCCCCAAGCTCTACTGCCCGATTCAATAGCGTGTAGCACTTTTATATTCTCTTTTTCTTCTATTTCTCTGATCTTTATAAGAACCAGTTCTTCTATATTTCCTTCAAAATTCTCATATCTCATCTCGAATCACCATTTCATTTATTGTCATTACAAGTTCCTGAACTCTTTTAAAATCCGGCTTAGCCGGAAGATCTGTGTGCTCAGCCACATAATGCAAACGTCTTTCATACTCTCTCATCATATCATAGAAGCTGTCCGAAAAAGTTCCCTCATATGTTTGATATTTTCCAAAGCGGATATCCATCAGTAAATCATGTTCTTTTTCTCTGTATGTATTGATTTCTCCCTTTTCCAGTATATCAATGGCCATCATAAATAATCTGATAAGATGCATGGCGTGCTTATTCAAATGAAGATCATCTTTCTTTTTATTTCTCTTGCCTATTTTATCATAGTCTTTTACAACATTTGACATTGTATTCCACATACTCGCATAATCTCTTAGCGGATAGTGATTTAGCTTTGCGTTTACAAATATCTCAGTTTCAAGCTCAGGGTTAACCGACTTATCTATAAAAATTTCCAGACTTCCGTTTTCAAAGTTCTTATAACTTGAGTTAAAACTGTACATTGCATTCTTTACAGAATTAAAAATATGCTGTTCTTTTTCACTTTGTGGAAATGTGTCTCTGGCAAGTGCATTCTGTAATCTTCTTAACTGTGCATCCGCATAACCTCCAAATGACTGAATAGCCCTTTTTGATAAAAACAATCTTTTATTATCAAGAAGCATTTTTCCGATATCATTAAGATAGAGATAATTATCCGGTGCAAGGCCAAGCAACTCTATTGTATTCGGATTGCAACTCAAAAGTAAATTCACCATTTTATTGAATGCATAGATAACGGTATCCGTATTATCGTCCACATACTGTTCAAACTGCGTAAGTCCTATAAGATCGGACTTTTTATTTAGAGCAATTCCTCTTATATCTATATCGCTGCTTTCTATGTTTGTCCCATATGCATAGCTTCCTGCAAGTCCAAGAAGTATCACATGCTTCCCAAGATGTTCATTAGTATTTATAAAATTATATTCGGGTTTATTTATAATATTTTTATATCCGGTCACTATGCTCCTCCTCTAATAATATCTATTTTTATATACTATTATTTTCTAAGTTCAAATTTTTATATACATTATTTATCAATAATTGTACACATCTATACACCATTATTTTTTTCAATCTTTACTGCATAAAACTTTTCCATCTAAGCTAAAATATAAATCTTGTAATTTGGTATTATCAGGTACATATAATTGATGCCTTGGATTGACTTTCACCGTAAGCTTGCCACGACATACCCACTTCCTATCAGGGGCAATAGCTAAAATTTCCTTTAAGCAATCTTTCAAATATTTTCTTTTCTCTATGGCGTTTCCCCAAGAAGCCAAGGTTAAAGCATTAGCTGTACTTGGATTTATTCCAAAGCATATAATAGGATTTGCTCCGGACTCTCCCAAAATAAATCTTTCTGTATCATCACCCAAATACAATACTTCCCCATTCTTTTTTTCTTTTATAAAATTTTCAAGATCATTTCCAATAGTTCCTTTTTTATTATCATTCATTTCATGCTATTCTCCTATCTATTTTTATTATACTTTAACCCTATTTCCACTACCTTCTAAAGAGATCTCTAAGCTTTAGCTTATCAAATGCCAACATCGCCCGGGCTGACCGGTACAAATCATCTTCCTCAATAATTTTTCTTTTGCTTAACTCATTTAACAGCTTTTCATAGCCTATATATGCCCTTGGTACTTTTGCTATTCTTTTTTCTGCTGTATATATCACACATGGGTAAGCCAATGCCTCATTTATAATCTTTGCAGTAGTTATATCAAACCAAAAATATTCCTTTCTTTTTAGAGGAAACCTTGTTATTTCTATTTTTTCATTATCAATTTTTATCTTGGTAAGCAACACATATAATCCCGACACTATTCCGACAGTCAAAAAAAATAATAGCAATATCAACCTTGCCATCTTGTCCGCCTCCGGATTATCTGACGGTAAAGCTTTGCCTAGCCCCCAAAATGTTGCAACCCCTAAACCTATGGTCATAAAACTGAAAAACAAATACACTAAACCCGGTCTTATTACTATTACATCATGCTTTGATTTCATTTTACCTCCCGCCACCGGATTCTCACCGGTTTCATATATATTTTCTCTTTACCGCTTACTTTAATATTTATTTTAAAGCATTGTAAGCTGTAAATCAAAGGCATTTGTTTATTTTGCCAATGCTAAAATAACAAATATAATTACAATTTTTCATTTGGCATAAAAAAATGGATTTAAAATCCACCCACCCCAATATTTGACAAAGAACATAAAAAAGCCGCCACCAAACAGACTAAATATCTATTTGGTGACAGCCCATTTACTCATTGTATATAAATTACTTGCCAAGTCTTGCCTTACCTAAAGCATCTGTAGCTATAATAGCCGCATACAGTTCGTCAGGTGTTACGTCTCCGGCAAGGTTATGTATTGTTTCTCCCTTTACACAGGCATTCTTTGCTATAGTATGAAGATCCTCATCTGTAAAATCTCCAAGCTCTGCAAGTGTAATAGGCAGTCCTACTTCAAGACAGAAATTCTGTATATCCTCAAACTCAGCCTTATCCGCACACTCAAGTGTAAGCTGTATCAAAGTACCGAATGCCACACAGTTACCATGATATGCCTCATGTCCGCCAAGTGAAGTAACTCCGTTGTAGAATGAGTGAGGAGCCGCACAGTTTACATTATCTGCTCCTACACCTGATAGGTAAACTGTAGCCTCAATGATTGCATCCAAAGCCGGAGTAACAACATTATTCTCACAGGCGGTTATAGCCGCTTTTCCATATTTTCTTAAGGTATCATAGCAAGCCTTTGCAATCGCCATACCTGCTCTTGTAATACCGCCACTCTCCAAACTTGGTGACTCTGTACGAAGTGAAGCTCTTCCTTCAAAGTATGTTCCGAGAGCGTCTCCCATTCCTGCAATCAAAAACTTTACAGGTGCTTTAGCTATAACACTGCTGTCTACAAGTACCGCATCCGGATTTTGCGGATAGAATAAATATTTATTAAAGCTTCCGTCATCATTATATATAACCGAAAGTCCTGTACAAGGTGCATCTGTAGCTGCAACTGTAGGTATTATAACTATTCTCTTACCCATGTAGTATGCTGTTGCCTTAGCCGCATCCACTGCTGAACCGCCACCTACCGCAACAACAACATCAATCTTATCAGCCTCAACAATGTCCTGCATTTTCTTTATCTCGCTGATACTTGACATTCCTCCAAAGACTTCATATCTGCGATAATCATCTTCTCCTTCAAAACTCTTTTCCAAATCTTCATGGCAGCTGTTGTAACCACTGTTCGAACAGACAAACAACCATCTCTTTCCCATATACTCCATTTCCTTACGGAACTGAAGCAAAGCTCCTTTTCCCTGTACATACTTGAGTGGTGCACGCATCATTCTTAAACGTTTCATAACAAAACCTCCATTAAAACCGTCAAGCTTTGAAACTATGTCAAAACTTTAACATATATTGCTAAGGACTATTGTAGCACAAAGATTGTATTTTTCAATTCTTATTTTATTCCCTCATAATGCGTCCACATGCGTGCTACTTTTACTGCCCTCTCCCAATACCTCTTTAAACATTCTATAATTATACTCACTGTTTCCTCTTCCATATACAGCAAATATAATTTTATCAAACAGCTTCCACATTTTTTCTTCAACGATCAATT
>CAKAQP010000186.1 GCA_916720285.1 uncultured Lachnoanaerobaculum sp.
TTCGCTTGGTGCAGTGGATAGAGTGTAAAAGTGGAGAAAAATATAGAATTTGTATTTGAAGGAGAATATTGGACATACTAAAATTGGGTCTGTAGGACTCATTCAAATAATGGGTTCTTTGTCAAATGTTGGGGTGGGTTGATTTTTTAGCCCACTTTTTATATGTGGTTTGAGTGTTAATTTAAATTTTTGGAGGCAGTTTAAATGGATGGTAAAGTCAAAGATTTTTGAAGAGTTTTTCTACAGGCCCGGACTAAAAGATGGACTGAATATGAAAAGTACAGTAAAATCTATATTAGAAATGTTATCGGGAAACATTCGTGGAGGGTAAATAAAGTATGAAGAATGAAATTGTATTATTTACAGATGGTGATATTAATATAGAAGTTCAAATCAATCCTGAACTGGAGACCGTTTGGCTGACACAAAAACAAATGGAAGTATTGTTTGATGTTAAACACGCTACATTAAGCGAACATATTTCAAATATTATTGCTTTAGGAGAACTGGATGAGACTTCTGTCGGTTTTTCCGACAAAAGTACAGGGGGAAGAAAACCTAAAATTTATAATTTAGATATGATTTTGTCTGTCGGATATCGAGTTAATTCAAAAAGAGGTATAGCTTTCAGAAAATGGGCAAATAATGTTCTTAAAGAGTATATTTTGAAAGGCTATGCAATCAATGAAAAGCGTCTTCAAGCGCTTAAGAAAACAGTTGATATCCAGTCAAGGATGATTGCAGATGCACTAGATATAGAGGAAAAAGATGTGCTCAGAGCTGTGAATGAATACACGGATGCATTGATCCTTTTGGATCAATATGATCATCAGGCATTAAGTAAGCCGGAGGGAAGTACTCCGGTATACCACATCACCTATGAAGATTGTGTTAAGATGGTTTGTCGGATGAAAGATTCTTTTGAAACAGATGTATTTGGCGTAGAAAAAGAGTCCGGCAAGGTAGAAGGAATTATTGCAGCTGTTTACCAGAGTGTATTTGGGCAGGATGCGTATCAATCTTTGGAAGAGAAAGCAGCTAATCTGTTGTATTTTATGATAAAAGATCATCCATATGTAGATGGATGTAAAAGAATTGCCGCATCATTGTTCCTGGAATTTTTAGACAAGAACAATTCCCTGTTTTTGGATGGAGAGAAGAGACTCAGTGATGGAACTTTAGTGGCAACCACATTGATGATTGCTGAATCAAAACCGGAAGAAAAAGATGTGATGGTAAAACTTGTAATGAATCTGTTGAAATTATAGTGGTATGATATAGTTTTTATATTACAGGACAAATCTTTTAACAAGTGGGAATATACAGCAAAGCACATAACTTAAAGACTCATAATCTTTAAGCTATGTGCTTTTTAATGTGCTTATTTTAACGAAATATATCTCATCAAATCCATAATTTTTTGTCGGTTATAATTTAGTTATTTTTATCGGTTATAACAATACCATAAAAATGATGGAGGTTAATCAAATGAGTATTATATTAGAAACGAAAGGACTGACAAAAAAATATAAAAATGGGATTGCACTGGATAATGTTTCAATTCAAGTAGAAAAAGGTATGGTATACGGTCTGTTGGGGCCTAACGGTGCCGGGAAATCGACATTATTGAAAATCATAACAAGAGCGATTCCAAAAAGCTCGGGTGAAGTGATGTTTGAAAATCATCTGTTAGATTCAGATGATGTAAAGAAGATTGGTGCGATTATTGAACATCCTGCTATTTATCCTAATTTAACGGCTTATGAAAATTTAGAGGTTATTACCACTTTGCTAAATATTGACAGAAAGAAAATTTATGAAGTACTTAGCGTGGTTTCATTGACGAATACCGGCAAAAAGTTGGCAAAAGAGTTCTCCCTAGGTATGAAACAAAGACTGGGTATTGCAATGGCCTTGATTAACAGCCCGTTATTATTAATTCTTGACGAACCTACAAACGGGTTAGACCCTGTGGGAATTCAAGAATTAAGAGAGTTGATAAAAACGCTTTCAGGTCAAGGCATTACAATAATATTATCAAGTCATATTTTGAGTGAAGTAGGACAGATTGCAGATAAAATAGGTATCTTAAATAAAGGACGTTTAAGTTATGAAGGTCAAAATACCGATTCGTCTAAGTTGGAAGATTTATTTATGGAAATTATTAGAAAGGATGTGATGAATGGTGATTAAGACGCTGAAAGCGGAATGGATTAAGGAAAAAAGAGCTGCCAATTCTACACTAAGATATATAGTACCTGTTATTTTTGTATTATTTAATCTTTTTATGGTCAGTATTATGGGGCAAAGCCCTGTAGGAAGAAGTTATTTAATGGCCACAGCATTTAATTGGTATCCTGTTCTGATTTTACCTATTGTATTAAGTCTGCTTGTGGTTAATATTGACGGTAAAGAGAAAGAAGAGCATGTTGCCTTGTTGCGAAGATTGAATATACTCTCGGAAAAGATGTTAATTGCCAAGAACGGAATAGTTATTTTTGAATTATTTACTGTTTTGATATTGTCATCGACAGGAATTTATTTAATAGGTAGATTTTTATTACATGAGGAGATTAGTCTTAAAATCATAATAGTAGCTACCCGCTGTTTATTTATTGGAAGTTTGCCGGTAGTTGCTTTATCTTTTTTTATTTACAAATTATTTCGTAAAAGGTTTTTAGTGATTTTAATTAATTTTATATTTACCTTTCCGTCGGCAATTATTGCGGTAACCTCGTATTGGGAATTTTTCCCTTGGGATTATAATTTACGTATACTATGTCCGATTATTGAGGTTCATCCTAACGGTACTTTTTTGGAAAAATCATCCCCTTTAACATCTATGAATGCAGTATATGTCGGATTAGTGTTAAGTGTCATGGTGTACATCATAATAACAGCTATAAATATAGTGATGGAAAGAGGAAAAGGTCATGCTTAATATTCTAAAGTCTTACCTGTTAAGAATCAAAAGAACACCGGCCATAATGGTAATTATCTTGTGTCCTTTAATTTTTACCGGTCTTTTTATGGTATATCTTTTAAGTGCAACAGGTTTGAAAGGAGTAGAACTTGCCTACTTTTTTGGAGCATATACAATTTTAGCAAGCTTTTCTGTCAGCTTTTTTATTCCCATGTTATATGAAAGCGACAAAAAAGCCGGGAACTATGCCAATGATTTAAGAATAGGAATTTGTCGAAAAAAATTGTTTTTTGTAAGATTCATATTTATATTTATATTATTAATGGCTATTGAATGGATAGCAATCTTACCGTTTATATTGTTTTTACACTTTTATAGAATCAATGTTCAAATATTGGATTTGGCAGTGTATGCTATGATTGGGTCTGTGGGATTGATTAGTATGTTACCTGTTTATCAATTTTTAAGTTTAAAATTCAATTATACAGGCTCTATTTTGACAGGTGTTATTTGTACCTTGGCTGCCGTTCTTTTAGGCACAACGGATTTGGGAAGCGGTATATGGTATTATTTTCCGTTTGTTTATCCTATAAGACTTATATACGGATATGTCAGTGGATCTTTTAATGTAGATACTGTTATTTTTTATCTTTTTATATCTTTTTTGATCTCATTTTTAAGTGTGGGAATATTATCATTTTGGTATAATAGGTGGGACGGAATAAGTGAAATGGAGGAATAAAAGGTATGAATCTTCTTATAATAGATGATGACAAAGATTTGCTGAAATTATTAAAGCTAACCTTTGAGAAAGAATATAATGTTGTTATTTGCAATTCGGCACTGAAAATCTGGCCAAGCGATTTATGCAAATATGACTTGATTATTCTGGATATCATGATGGAAGAAATGTCGGGTTTTGATTTTTTGACTAAATACAGAAATATTATAGATATTCCTATTATTTTACTTACAGCGAAAGATTTTGAAAAAGACAAAGTAGAAGGATTTGCATTAGGAGCAGATGATTATGTGACAAAACCTTTTTCTCTTGCTGAAATTAGAGCAAGGGTAGCAGCACATATCAGAAGAGAAAAAAGAGAAAAACATTCAAAACTTATAGATTATCCGATATCTTGTGATTTGCTTTCCAAAAAAATTTATTTTGATAATGTAGAGATAAGTTTTACAAATAGCGAATACGAAATTTGTGAGTTCTTATTAAAAAATAAAAATCAAGTATTTTCGAAAGAAAAAATTTATACGGAAATTTATGGTTATGATAAGGAAGGCGACAGTTCTACAACGATTACCGAAAGAATCAAATTAATAAGAAGTAAATTTGAGCCATATTATATAAATCCTATAAAAACAGTTTGGGGAGTTGGTTATCAGTGGGAAATAAAAAAAGTTTAAGATATTTAATCAGCAAATATGCAATTATAGAGTTGGTATATACTTTATTTATCATTGTGCTGTTTTATGTTGGATTAAATGTATTATTAAATGCCGGGGTAGTCTATCCTGCCAACTATGCGGACGTTCAGTCGGGAAAAGTGGAAACAGGTTTTCAAACAGAAGATTGGACACCGGATGAAATACCATATTATTATGATTTTTTATATCTGAAAGACGGAAAAATAATAGAAAATACCATTGATAAAAAATATGATAATTTAGTACAGCAGGCCATAAAAAACGGAAGGGCCATCAGTGATGAAATTATAGGATCAAATATTTTTAAGGCTTATACTAGGGGAAATAGACAACTGGTAATAAGATACAGAGTTAATGTTATATTT
>CAKAQP010000187.1 GCA_916720285.1 uncultured Lachnoanaerobaculum sp.
ACGGATTCTTTATTTGTATCGCCTGATACACTTGTAAACGACTCCAAAACTTTTTTTGCCTCATCCTTATCTTCACCAAATGAATCAATAACCGCTACATATTTTCCTGACTGTATATAAACTGCGTATCTGTATATCTTTTTACCGCTACCGTCTTTTGACTCAATTTCTACACACGGTACTTTTTTGCTGCAAAATTCCATTTCTGTTTTTTGAGAATTCTTGTTACTTTTAATAACATTATCTACATAAGTATCTATATCGCTTTCAATATCATCTATTGAAATACCTAACTTACTTGATGAATCTCCATCCTTAGTTGCATATACAACTACCGGTGCGCCTCCCATTCCTATATATTTCAGCATATCTTTTTCAAGGTAAGCTTCTGTGGCACTCTTATATAATTCATCAAATTTATACCCGTTTGACTTTGCATCAAAGCTTATATCAAATTGCTTATTTATATAGGTTTCACCTATATACTCGCCCTTGGAAAACTCCGTATCGGCTTTTTTATCTGCATTATCCGACTTATCCACTTTACTGCTCTTTGCATTGTTATCGAAGCCTGTGTACTTTTCAAACATTCCCAAATATTTATCAATATCCTCTGACCTGTCACCTCTTACATGAATTTCTATAAAGTATTCACCCATCTTCTTATATAATGTGGTGTCGGCAGATTCTATACCGTCCTCATCTATGATAACATCCACACTAAGTAACTTATCTCCCAGAAAATCCCTTGTTGTCTTTTCTACTTTAGGATTTTTAAACCTCTCTTTTTGCTCACTTTTTTCTTTTTTTACCTCATTGTCAATATAATTTTCCAAGCCGTTTTTCATCTCATGGTGTATATCCTTATATATCTCCACCTCTACATAATTCCCCTTATTTTTATTATCATAAGCTTCCATATCACTTATATAATAACCCTTATCAAGTCTGTCATGTACGGCTTCCATATCCGATCTTTTTACAACTTTTCCGTCAAGCCTGTTTGTAAATTCCTCTTCAGCTGTTACATCCATATCATTTGTATTTCCGTCAAACTTTAAGTCAAGCATTTTGCTTGTATATACTCCGTCAACCACTTCCCCCAATGAAATGTCGTCATCTTTGAATTCACTGACCGTCTCACCTGATTTTTTATCGGATTTTGAAGTGCATCCTGAAAAACAAAGTGATAAAGCAACCGCTATCATACCTAATTTTAAAACTCTCTTCATAGTCTCCTCCAAACAATTTATTCTGCAATTGTAAACATCTTAAATGCATTTTTTACAAATTCTTCATCGCTTCCCATTATACCTATGGTTGCCGTATATTTTCCATAAGGTATGATAATGTATTTTTCATAATACTTACTGCCGTTATCTTTAGTCTCCACCTTACTTAAACATAACAGTTCCTTACCGTTAAAGTTAATCTTTTCTTTTTTTCTTTCTACATGCGCATCTTCTCCCTTATCAAAATATGAATCCTCACCTGTACCCACTTTTGACAAATCCACATCACCGTCCAGCAAAACAAGAACCGTATTGTCAAATGTGACATCATGTGCAACCATATCAAGCACAGGCTTACCTTTATCTACATAATATTTTTTATCTTCTTCCGACACTATACCGGACGGTCTTCCCAGAAGTTCCATTTCATAATCTGATGCAAAGACCATATGTTTACCTGTAATATCAATTTTTATATTAAGCGCACTGTTTGTATATACATTTCCTTCAACTATACCTGCACAAAAATCTCCTGTTGATACTTTATATTCTTTACTTTCTTCAACACTGCTTTCTTCTGTCGTTTCATCACTGCTTTCTTTCCTGTTTTCCTCCTGTCTTTTTCTTTTATCTCTTCTTTCAGACTTTCTTTCTCTTGTTTCATCCTCTTTAGGTTTGTTCTTCGCTTTTTCAAAATCCGAATCATCAGGCTTTTCAAATATATCAAGTAAACTTTGTGCATCATCAGCATCGTATGCGGATACATCTATAGTCACTATATAATCCCCGTATTTTAAAAACAGCTGCTTTTCATAAAGCATCGTATCCGTGATACCGTCATGTTCCCATACTGACTTTATTTCAATACCGGGTATTTTCTTACCTGCAACCTTTCCGTCCGTAAGATTGACATATGACTTTTCCATCATGTCAAATTCTTCCTCATCTTCTTTGAACATGTCCTCATATTCACGCTTTCGGTCAAATATATAATTATTCAAAGTCTTAGAATCCGGAGCCTTACTTATTGTGATACCGATGCTTCTGAGGCCGTCCATATCACTTGCTCCCATATCGCTGATTACTGCACCGTCCGCTATCTTTTCTTTTACCTCATCCATGTCGGTTCTGTCATATACTGCGTCGTCATTTTCTCCGATAAGACCTTCCTCATAATATATATCCATATTGTGGGACTTCGCGTCAAACTTTAAATTAAGCATCTTGCTAAGATACACATCGTCACTTATTTCACCCAATGCAAGCTCAAATTTATCTTTCTTCTTTTCTTTCTTTGCATCTTCAACAGACACGCCTTCATTACGCTCACCTTTATTACATCCTGCTACAGACAGCATAGATACAAGTAATATACCGCTTATAATACCCTTTAAATTTCTTCCCATAGTTCCCCTTTGATATTTTAATTATTCCTCAAGCTTTGTAAACATATCTATGCATTCACTTGCCTTTTCTTCACTTTCTGCATATGATGTTATCTCTGCGACATAATTTCCGACTTTTAAAAATACTATCTTTTGATATATAGTCTCTCCGTTTTCAGTTGCACTGACTGTTACATAAGGCATAATTTCACCCAAAAACTCACCACTGCCTTTTTGTGTTTCAACCTCCATTCCCATTCTCTCCATACCTTGTTTTATTCCTACTACAGCTCTGTTTGCGTAAGTATCGGTATCTTTTATATTTTCTTCCTTCTTTATCATTACACTTACAGATCCTTTTTCACCTGTAACATACATATCAGAAAATTTTTTACCTTTATCAAGATATTCTTTTACTGCTGTAATATCCGATTCTTCTTTTCCTGTATCATAAAAGTTTTTATTTGCCTCTTTTTTACTTACGAATGTCATATTATTTGACTTTGCGTCAAACTTTAATCCGAACATCTTATTTGTATATACATCACTGTCTATCTCACCTATTTGGAGTTCAACATCTTCACCGGAAGTTTCCACACTTTCAGCGGTGCTTTTTGTTTCATTTGAATTAGCCTTTATCTCTGCACTTTCTACCTCTTCCTTATCATCCAATATTTCAATTGAATCAAAACCTGTTTGTGGAGCAGCTGCATAAATCCCACCTGAAAGAATAACCATTATATATTCTCCCCTTCTTATAAAAGCCAGTTTCTGATATACTTTTGAATCTTTTCCATTTATTGTGTATCTTATGCCTTTAACTTCTTTTCCAAGGACATTTATGGTTGTTTTACTTGCACCTAAACTTGTGTCTAATTTCGCTAATTGCTTTTCTAAAAAAGTATCAAGGTCTGAATCAGACTTAAGGATCATCACTGAAACAGCCCTTTTATTTTTTGGTGTAGTCGCATACATATCTACAAAGGCATCACCCTTATCCAAGACCTCTTTTACCGAATCGATATCAGATCTGTCGGAATCATTGAATCCGAATTGATTTTTAATTGAATCATCATTTTCAAAATTATACTCATTTTCTTTTCCGTTAACTTTTATATTGAACATTTTATTTGTATATATGCCGTTCTCTACTTTTCCAACTGAGAATTCTTTATAAGTATCTGAATCTACAACATAATTTGACTCTTCTTTTTTTGCAGCCTCTACCTTTGTTTCAAAATCTTCACTGTTTTTCTTACCGCAAGCACTCACAGATAATATAGATACGGCCATCAATCCAATAACAGAAATTTTAAATATCCTCTTCATTTTTCCTCCTCATGTGCAAAATATAAACTCTAACAAAAGTTCTCTATTGCTCAAATTCATTTTAACAAGATTATATTCTTAATTCAGCCAAAAATATATTATGCACAATAACGAATTTATGTTATTTATTTTATACAACATTACTTTGGTTTTATTACAAGTACAGCTTTTTACATAATTTTTAAAAATTTAAATACAAAAAGAGCATACCTTGTTTCCAAGGTATGCCCCTATAAACTTTATTATAAAGTTTTAATTACATCATTCCCATTCCGCCGCCTGCAGGCATTGCAGGTACGTCTTCTTTGATATTAGCCACTGCCGACTCTGTTGTAAGAAGTGTGGACGCCACTGAGTTTGCATTCTGAAGTGCCGATCTTGTAACCTTTGCCGGGTCTAAGATACCTGCCTTAACCATATCAACATACTCTTCTCTGAAAGCATCAAATCCAACACCTTCACTAGACTCTCTTACCTTGTTTACAACAACGCTTCCTTCAAGTCCTGCATTCTCAACTATTCTGAAAAGCGGTGCCTCAAGTGCCTTAAGTATGATCTTTGCACCTGTTCTCTCATCACCTTCAAGAGTAGCTACAAGCTTCTCAACTTCCTTGCTTGCATGGATATAAGCAGAACCGCCTCCTGCAATTATACCTTCCTCAACAGCTGCTCTTGTAGCATTGAGTGCATCTTCCATACGAAGCTTTGCTTCCTTCATCTCAGTCTCTGTAGCCGCACCGACTCT
>CAKAQP010000188.1 GCA_916720285.1 uncultured Lachnoanaerobaculum sp.
ACTGTCTACATAGTATCCGTCAGGTGTATATGTATCCGCATCCATACGACCGCCATTTGAAGGATTCAAATAATACCATACATTATTAAGTGAGATCCAACCGACACGCATATTTCCGTTTACAGCGTCCAAGTAGTACCAACCGCCGCCATAATTTAACCAACCTGTTTGCATATACCCTGAAGCACCCATGTAATACCAAGTATTGTTTATATCAATCCATGATGACTGTACATAGGAACCGTCGGAATACTCAAACCACCAACCTATTCCGTTTCTCTGCCAGCTTCCTACACTTGCAAAAGCAGGTATTGTCATAGCCACAGTTCCGGCTAACAGCGCCGATGCAAATAAAACACCCTTTCTCATAACATTTTCTCCTTTTACTCTACCAAAAATACATCTATGACTCATATACTGTCATAGATGTATTTTAAAACTGTTGAATGAAAATGTAAATACGGTTACGATAAAGTCTGTCACTTTATTCCATATATACACCCTTCATCAGGCTTTGTGCATGCTGCACAGTAAGATGCATTACCATAGAACATTTTGCACCCATGGCATCTCCACGTATTATAGCATTTGTAATCTCTCTGTGTGTCTCTATTGTCTCATTTTGAAGCTTTGTGTATGTAAGATTTGCAAATGTGGTGATTGCAGTCAGTATAACCGGTATAAGTACCTCGACAACTTAAAATTATACCACTTTTCCCGTATAAAGTTGATAATATCTTCCCTTTTGTTCCAACAAGCTTTCGTGTGAACCACGCTCTATTATTCTTCCCTGCTCAAGTACCATTATTACATCTGAGTTTTTAATGGTTGAGAGTCTGTGGGCAATGACAAATGTAGTTCTTCCTTCCATCAAGGAATCCATACCGGCCTGTACAAGCTGTTCAGTTCTTGTATCAATCGAAGATGTAGCCTCATCCAAAATAAGCACAGGAGGATCTGCTAAGGCCGCTCTTGCGATAGAAAGGAGCTGTTTTTGACCCTGTGACAGATTTGCACCGCCCTCATGAAGGAATGTATTATATCCGTCAGGAAGTCTTTCTATAAAACCGTCGGCATTCGCCAGTCTTGCAGCAGCTCTGCACTCCTCATCTGTTGCATCAGGACGACCGTATCTGATATTTTCCATAACAGTATCTGAGAAGAGATTTGTTTCCTGAAGAACCACACCCAAAGATCTTCTAAGGTCATCCTTTTTTATCTTTTCGATATTTATACCGTCATATCTTATCTTACCTTTTTGAATATCATAAAATCTGTTTATAAGATTTGTTATAGTTGTCTTACCTGCACCTGTAGAACCTACAAAGGCAATCTTTTGTCCCTTGTTTGCAAATAGATTTATATCATGTAGTACTATCTTTTCAGGAACATATCCAAAGTCGACATTTTCAAATACAATATCTCCTTCAAGTTTTGTATAAGAGATTTCTCCGTTATCATGTTTATGCTTCCATGCCCAGATACCGGTTCTTGATTTTGACTCTGATATATTTCCCTTACCGTCTACCTTTGCATTTACCAGTGTAACATATCCTTCATCTTCTTCTACATTTTCATCCATAAGTGCAAATACTCTCTGACTTCCTGCAGCCGCCATAACTACCGCATTGAGCTGTTGTGATACAGTCATAAAAGGTCTGTTAAATGCTTTTACCAATGAAAGGAATGCGGCTATAGTTCCTATTGTCACACCGAAATGACCGTTTATAGCCAGGTATCCTCCAACTACGGCTATTACTACATAGCTTAGGTTTCCTATTTGTGCAACTATAGGCATAAGTATATTTGCATATCCGTTTGCTTTTGAAGCGGCCTCACAGAGATCTTCATTTATACCTTTAAACCCTTTTATGTTCTTATCTTCATAGTTGAATACCTTTACAACCTTTTGACCGCTTATCATCTCTTCTATATATCCGTTTACTTTTCCAAGTGTGGCTTGCTGTATTCCGAAATATTTACCCGAAAGACTTGCTGCCTTACCTGAAGCCTGTACGGAAATAATAATCATAATAACCGATACCACCGTCATCATAGGGCTTAAAATAAGCATTGTTACAAATACGGCAACAAGTGAAATCAATGCTTCCACCAGCTGTGGAAAAGATATACCTATAAATTGACGCAATGTATCCGTATCATTGGTGTAGATTGACATGATATCACCATGCGAATGTGTATCAAAATATCTTATAGGAAGTTTTTCCATATGTGCAAAAAGATTTCTTCTTATCTCACGCATGGTTCCCTGTCCCACATTTACCATTATCCTGTTATAAGCAAATGATGCCAATACACCCGCCGAAAATATACAAATAAGTTTTCCTATCTCAATTGCCAGTGGTGTGAAATCAGGATTACTTTCCTTTGTGAGAGGAATTATATAATTATCTATAATATCCTGCATAACTGAAGCACTCAGAGAACTTACTATCGCCGATATCAGTATTCCTATAATTACAACAAAGATACTTTTTTTATAGTTTTTTAATACAAGTGATATTACTCTTTTCATGCTGTCACTTGCAACAACCTGTATAGTTTGATTTATACCGCTTTTTTCTCTATTTATTCCCGACATTATGCACCTGCCTTATCAAAATCCGCATTACCTTCAGACTGCGCATTTGCTGTAGTTCTATAAATCTCGTTAGTCTCAAGCAATTTTTCATGTGTATCAAATCCCACAATCTTACCGTTATCCATTACAATAATCTTATCAGCCTCTTTTATAGATGATATCCTTTGAGAGATAATAATTTTTGTAGTATTCGGTATCTCTTCTTTGAACGCTTTTCTTATCTTTGCATCTGTAGCGGTATCTACAGCAGATGTAGAGTCGTCAAGTATCAATATTTTAGGGTTTTTAAGCAGTGCTCTTGCAATACAAAGTCTCTGCTTTTGCCCACCCGATACATTGCTTCCGCCACGCTCTATCCATGTATCATATTTTTCAGGCATTCTTTCTATAAATTCGTCGGCACAAGCAAGTTCACAGGCTTTCTTTATCTCGTCTAATGAAGCATTTTCATTTCCCCAACGAAGATTGTCAACTATACTGCCTGAGAAGAGTACATTTTTTTGTAATACCACACTTACCGCATCTCTAAGACTCTTTATATCATAGTCCTTTACATTCTTTCCACCCACATATACTTTACCCTGCGTGGCATCATAAAGTCTTGGAATAAGATTTATCAAAGATGTCTTTGAACTACCTGTTCCACCGATTATTCCTATAGTCTGACCTGATGCTATATGAATATTTATATTTGAAAGCACAGGCTTTCCGATACCTGCTTTATATGAAAAACTGACATTATCAAAGTCGATGCTGCCGTCCTTTACATCTTTAGACGCATTTTCCTTTGACTTGATATCACTTTCCTCCTGCAAAACTTCCGCAATTCTCTTTGCGCTTGCTTCAGATAAAGTAATCATTACAAATGCAAACGAGAGCATCATCAGGGATATAAGTATACTCATTATATATGAAAAAAGAGATGTAAGTTCACCTGTTGTTAATGCTCCGGCTACGATTCTTTTTGCACCGAACCATGACAGCGCAATTATACAGGCATATATTGTAAGCATCATCAAAGGATTGTTTAATACAACAAGTGATTCCGCCTTTACAAACAACTTATATAAATTTGTTATAGCTCTATCAAACTTGGATATTTCTTTATCTTCCTGTACATATGATTTTACAACTCTTATACCCGAAATATTTTCCTGTACAGTTGCATTCAATGCATCATACTTTTCAAATACCTGATTAAAGAGTTTAAAAGCTACGGCAATTATAAGAGCAAGGGCTGTAGCTAAAAAGAAAATAGCAACAAAGAATATAACAGACATATCTTTTGAGATAGATACGGTCATAATCAAAGCAAAAATGAGTGTAGCAGGAGCTCTCATCAGCATTCTAAGTATCATTTGATATGAATTTTGAACATTGGTTATATCTGTCGTAAGCCTTGTAACAAGACTGGCACTTGAAAATTTATCAATATTTGAGAAGGAGAAATTTTGAATATTTCTAAACATACCTTCTCTCAAATTTTTAGCAAATCCTGCTGAGGCATTTGCACCGTAAATACCTGCGGCTATACCGCATATAAGTCCAAGAACGGCCAGAACTATCATTATTGAACCGTATTTTATTACCGCACCGAAATCATTGATTGCAACGCCTTTATCAATTATAAATGTCATCATATATGGTATAAGCAATTCAAATACTACTTCACCTATTATGAATACAACCGTGAGCAAGGAAGCAACTTTATATTCTTTTATATGTTTTGCCAATTCCCTTAACATATTTTCTCCTTTCTTGAATAAAAAAAAAATTGCACATAATGTACAATCTTTTAAATGAACTACCTCTCAATATTTAGATAGATTGATGCAGAAAAAGGGACTTGAACCCTCATGATATTGCTATCACACGGACCTGAACCGTGCGCGTCTGCCAATTCCGCCATTTCTGCTTATAAGACCACGTGAGACTGTCTCACGTGGCAAGTATAATACAATATTAATTATTATGCAAGCTTTGATTTTGCAACTTCTGCTAACTTAGCAAAACCTGCAGCATCATTTACAGCTAACTCAGCAAGCATCTTTCTGTTCATATCAA
>CAKAQP010000189.1 GCA_916720285.1 uncultured Lachnoanaerobaculum sp.
AATCTTTCAAATAATAATATAGAAGAAAAACCGGCAGAGGTCTCCGATTCCAAGCAGGAATGGATTGAAAACAAGAATGCACAAGCGCAAAAGAAAAAAATCACAAATGCATTAAACAAATGTGAAAAGGAAATAGAAAAGATTGAAGAAAAACTTGGACTCATAGATGAAGAATTTGCCAATCCTGAGATTTCCTCGAATGTAGGTAAGCTTATGGAACTACAAAAAGAAAAAACATCTCTGGAAGAAAAGCTTGAAAAGCTTATGAATGAGTGGGAAGAACTGACTTTAAGTCTGGAGGAAAATTAATATGAAAATGAAAAAGTTTTTTGCAATAATAATCTTACTTTTACTTATATTCAGTTTGATTTCAACTGTTCTTGTTGCAATATTCTCAGATAATATCAGATTGCTTTTTGTTTTCTTATTTATAGATATTGTAATGCCTGTAATAATATATGCATATCTGGTAATAACAAAGCAGATAAGAAATCTTGATAAAAAAGACGATGAGAAGGAATAACAATGTAACTATAATAAAGTATTCATTTTAAATTTGAGAGTGTGGCTTAAATTAGTTCCACTCTCTTTTTTTGATATTTAGGTTTTCATTTTTGTTGTGTTTGTGCTTACCAAGTGATATGATGTAAGCATAATTACAACAAGAATAGAGGATACTATGGATTATATAAATAAAATAAAAGAAAAATTAAAAAATAACGGCGGTGTAATAACAAGTAAAGAGTTTACAAGGTCTAACATCCCTACTATTTATCTAACACGGATGGTTGAAACAGGTGAGTTGATTCGCATAGATAGAGGAATTTATATAAATTCAAGTGGTGATTATGATGAGTATTCTTTTTTTCAAAATAAATATACAGTAGCTATTTTTTCTTATGTATCAGCCTTATATCTTCAGGGATTTACGGATATAATTCCACTTGAAATTGAAGCCACAGTATATAAAGGATACAATAAACATAGAATAAACAGTAACGTTAGAATTCACTATGTAAAGAAAGAAATTTACGATATGGGTATAACAGATTGTCAAACTATGTTTGGAAATACTGTAAAAGTATACAATATAGAAAGAACTATTTGTGATCTTATTAAAAATAGAAATGAAGTGGAAACAGAATTACTTTCCAAAACTCTTAACAGGTATATTAAATATTCATATAAAGATTTAAATAGACTCTATGAATATTCTAAAAAAATGAAAATATATGAAAAAGTAAAAAAGATTATGGAGATTCTCTATGAATAAAGATAAACTTAGATCATTATGTCAAAAGCTGTCAAAAGAAACAGGAATCAGTTTTAATTCAATACAAACACACTATTTTTTAGAAAGTATTTTAGAAAAAATATCAATAAGTGATGAAAGTAATAATTTTATTTTTAAAGGTGGATTTCTACTTGCTAATGTAATAGGAATAAGGCAAAGAAGTACTGTCGATATTGATTTTTTGATAAGAAAATTCACACTTACAGAGGAAAATATAAAGCAAAGATTTGAAAAAATTCTTAGCAGTGGGCATGATAACGGAATCACTTACACTATTCAAAAAATAGAAGAAATCCGTAAAGAAGATGAGTATGGAGGATTTAGAATTACAGTTCTTTGCAGGCTCGAAAATATTAGACAGATTATTCCTCTTGATATAGCAACCGGAGACCCGATTACACCAAGTGATATATCATATAATTATAAAAGCATTTTCAGTGATAGTTTATTTAAAATATGTGCATACAATATAGAAACTATTCTTGCTGAAAAAATTCATACAGTTTATTATAGGGGAATATTTAACAGTAGGAGTAAGGACTTTTATGATATTTATATTTTATACCGTTTGAAAAGTGAAAAAATAAACTATGATATTTTAAGAAATGCATGTCAAAATACTTTTAAATATAGGAGTACAGATTTTATAATTGGCAGTATTATAGATCTAATATCCAAATTAAAATCGGAAAAAGATATTAGGATAAGATGGAAAAACTATCAAATGAGATTTAGATATGCGGAAGAAATCAGCTTTGATGAAGTAATAGATACAGTAATAGAAATGGTCGAAAAAATAAAATAACTTAAAAAGTAAAGTATTTGTATGTAAATAAACGACCGGCTTATTAAGTCGGTCGTTTAACTTTAAATATTATTCTTCCTTTGGCTTATTCTCGGAATATCCGCATTCTTCATTCATACAAAGAAGCTTATTTCCCTTCTCGATCATATATGAACCGCATTTTGGACAGGTGATTGATGAAGGCTTATTCCATGACATAAAATCACATTCAGGTGCGTTGCTGCAGCCATAGTATATTCTGCCCTTCTTAGTCTTCTTTATTACAACCTCTCCGTCACATTTAGGACATTTTACGCCTATCTTTTCAAGATACGGCTTAGTATTCTTACATTCAGGGAATCCCGGACATGCTAAAAACTTTCCGTGTGGACCGTATTTTATAACCATATTTCTTCCACAGTTTTCACATATCACATCTGTAACTTCATCGGCAATCTTTACATTTTCAAGCTCTTTTGAAGCTTGTTCAACTGCCGACTCCAAATCCGGATAAAAGTTTGATACTACGGTCTTCCAATTTACACTTCCGTCACCTACAGAATCCAGTAGTTGCTCAAGATTTGCTGTAAACTCCTTATCCACTATACTTCCGAAATAGTTAACCATCATAGAATTTACAATCTGTCCAAGCTCGGTAACATAGAGATTTTTCTGTTCTTTTACAATATAGTGTCTTGCAAGAATTGTAGTGATAGTAGGTGCATATGTTGACGGACGTCCTATTCCCTGCTCTTCCAACGCCTTTACAAGACTTGCTTCCGTAAAATGTGCAGGTGGTTGTGTAAAATGCTGTACATCCAAAAGTTTTTCAAGTTTGAGCTCATCTCCTACTTTAAGCTTTCCTATAATAGCATCCGAACTGACCTTTTCTTCATCATCGTCATCAGTATACACACTCATAAATCCGTCAAAAACTATTTTTGAGCCTGACATTGTAAAGATGTAATCCCCTGCACTAAGTTTCACTGAAGTAGTCTTATACTTTGCATTTTCCATTCTGCTGGCAACAAATCTCTTCCATATAAGCTGATACAATCTGAAAAGCTCTCTTGGCAATGATTCTTTAACCATTGCCGGAGTAAGATTAACATCTGTAGGTCTAATCGCCTCGTGAGCATCCTGAACATTATTGTTATTTGTTTTTGTGACAACATTTTTTGAAACATACTCAGGTCCGTAGCTTTTATCTACAAACTCTCTTGCTGCAGCATCAGCCTCGGCAGCTATTCTGGTTGAGTCTGTACGCAAATATGTAATAAGAGCAATTGTTCCCTTACCTTTTACTTCCACACCTTCATATAATTGCTGTGCAAGCCTCATTGTTTTCTGTGTTGAATAATTCAGCTTTTTACTGGCTTCCTGTTGCAAGGTGGATGTAGTAAACGGAATAGGAGCTTTCTTTACTCTTTCGCCCTCATTTATCTCCGAAACTATATACGAAGCACCTTTTAATGCCTTTAATATTTTATCCATCTCTGCTTTATTGTTTATGGCAAGTTTACTCTTTTTACCATAGAACTTAGCATTTACAGTCTTTTTTGAGTGCTCGGTCAAAAGCTCTGCTTCAAGAGTCCAATACTCTTCCGGAATGAACTCATCTATCTGTGCTTCTCTGTCACATATCATTCGAAGGGCTACAGACTGCACTCTACCTGCAGACAATCCTCTTTTTACCTTTGCCCAGAGCAATGGGCTGATAGAGTAACCCACCATTCGATCCAGTACTCTTCTTGCCTGCTGGGCATCAACCAAATTCATATCCAGATTTCTCGGATGCTTGATAGCCTCTTTTATAGCATTTTTTGTAATCTCATTAAAACTGATACGATATACCTTCTTTTCACTGTCTTCAAGCTTTAAAGCCTTTGACAGATGCCAACTGATTGCCTCACCTTCACGGTCAGGGTCGGTTGCAAGATATATTTTATCAGCTTTTTTAACGTCTTTCTTCAGTTTAGCAAGTAACTCGCCCTTGCCTCTTATGGTAATATATTTCGGTTCAAAGCCATTTTCAACATCAATACCCATAGTAGATTTAGGTAAATCTCGCACATGCCCGTTTGACGCCGTAACTTCATACCCCGAACCCAAATATTTTTTAATAGTCTTTACCTTTGCAGGCGACTCCACTATCACTAAACTTCCAGCCATTTTAACCCCTTACTAACTTAATCTCTTACAATAATAATTTGATGATACTTGTACGATAAAACCTTCCAATTCAAGTAATAAAAGTGAGCTAAGCACTTGAGAAATGTCTAAAGTGCTTTCTTTGATTATGTCATCTATATATTTCGGTTTTAAATCAAGGCAACTATAAACCTTTTTATCATTCTTTGCAAGTATATTAGCGTTTTTTTCATTATATACTTGAATTTTTTTATCAACATTAAGATCAAGTGCTTCCAAAATATCCGTAGGTGAGGTTATAATACCGGCACCGTCAGATATCAATTTATTACATCCAAGACTCATACAATCTGTTATTCTGCCG
>CAKAQP010000190.1 GCA_916720285.1 uncultured Lachnoanaerobaculum sp.
TTTAAGTTCAAATGAACTTCCATCCCCCTTATATATATTTGTAACCTGAGATTCATAGGTATTGTTTACCACACAGAATTTATTATTTTCCACATACGCATTTACCTCTACATTCAAGTTGGTGCTGAACCATCTGTGGATACCCTCTTCATCATGTGAAGCCCAAAGTATCGCTCTATAAAGTAATCTGTTATTTTCAAGACTGTAAGGTAAACCGCTGATATAAACAGTTCTGCCCTTACCGTTCTCCTTACATGCAAGCTGTACGGAGTCTCCCTCTAAAGCAAGAATTTCTGTACCGTCAAGTGCATAAATGGAGTCCTTACCTTCGCCAAAGTATATTTCATCACAGGATTCCTCTGTAATAAAATGTGATTTTACTTCTTTATAATACTTGCCTCTTGCCAAAGTAAAGCCGTTTTCAAGCTCTACTCCAAGTTGAGTTGCAAGCTGCAGTGTTCTTCCCTGATAAGCATATCCGCTCGGTTCACCAACACCTATAAAGCCTCCGCCATTATATATGAAATTCCTTACTGCTGTAAGTATTCTCTCATCACTCCAATACTCTCCACCGGTTTGTCCTGTGTTGGCATCACCGATATTCATCACTATATCAAATCTGTTTAAAATATCCTTATCCTTTAAAATATCTTCAAAGCTGATAAAGTCAATATCGAATGGAGAACCGCTAAGCGCCTCTATTACTCCTGCATATGAATAATTCTTCTTGTAGTATATAGCATGGTGTACCATATGATTCCCCCATGCCTTATATCTTCCCCAACCGCTGAGCACGGCAATCTTTTTGATACAATGAGCCTTACATCCTTGTGCATTTGCATACAGTTCTCTAAACTCATCACACACCTGCTTTGTATAGTCAATAAACTCAGGAAAATCAAGTGTAAGCTTCAAATAACCGCCATAACCTATTCTGTCTACAGGCTTTCTAAGTATTGCCCTTCTGGCTGTTATCCAATTTCTCTTTGCTTCTCCAAGCGGATCACCTCCCTTATGGAATGTATCCGGGAAGAAATAAGGCAACAGTCTGCCTTCTGTATATTTTACCCCTTCTATATCACTGATAAGTCTAAGTGTCTGGCCGTTGCCTACACTTCCAACCACTGCATCCAGACCTATATTTTTGAACTCATCCATATACGGCTCCATACCGATCCAGTGATCACCCAAAAACATCATTGCTTCCTTACCGTACTCGTGAACTATATCTACCATCTCTTTGGCAAGTTTTGCAACTTCTCTTCTTTGGAAATCTATGAAGGCAAAATATTCCTTACATGGAACTCTGTAAGTATTGTTCATATAACCCTGATCTATAATATATTCAGGTCTGAACTTAATACCGGTTTCCTTTTCAAATTGGTCTAAAATATATGGACTTACAGAAGCTGTATATCCATACCAATCCACATACTTTTGTCTTGCAAGTTCATCAAATATCAATGTAAACTGATGAAAGAATGTGGTAAATCTTATTACATCAACCTTTGGATGCTCCTCCAAAAACTTTCTAAGTCTCTTCATAGAATAAACTTTTGTCTTTGGTTGACGCACATCAAATGTTATCTGCTTTTCAAAATTTGTCCAGCCGTTTGTTACTGCATTGTACATATGTACAGGATCCCAAATTATATAAGCCAAGAAACTTACCGTATATTCATGATATTTCTTTGCATTTATAATTACTTCGCCGTCTTCATAACTCCAGTCACTCACAGGCTCTCCGATTGTCCTGTCCATGACTTCCCACCATCTTTTTATATCATCATAATCATTGACCTTTAAAAGATCCGGATGTAAGCCTTCCATCAATCTGATTCTGAGAGTGTCCTCAGTTGCCATATGAAAGTCAGTCATTATGTACATCTGCTGTACTTCATCAGGATTAGCCTTTGCCCACTCATTATCCTTTCTGGTGGTATAATAAGTGGCATAGATCTTCGCATCCAGTTCCTCTATTTCCTTCGGCATATCTGTTCCGTCACAATCTCTGATAGCGTCAGCACCCCAAAGCTCCATTATTTCCTTTGTCTCTTCAATGATATCAACATCTGTAGGTATTGTTACCCTTCCTTTTAACATTTGACCCCCTAGGTATCTATATTTATAATTTTTAAGTCAAAAAGTCTTGTACTCTCCAACATTTTCTCTTCTACTTCACATAAGACTTTTTACAAAAGCTATACTATAAAATATAATATTTTATTACAAAAAGTTCAACTAAAATCTTAGTTAAAATATACTATTCCAATAAAAAAACTCACCTCTTATAAGGTGAGCTTTAAACTCAAGTTAAATTATTTTATATATTTTAACCTAAGAAGTTTATAAAAAATGTTATTGTCAAACTGTTTAAGAAATCCACAAACATACTGCCGACTATCGGAACAAGTAAGAATGCCTTTACTGACGGGAGATATTTCTCTGTAACAGCCTGCATATTTGCCATGGCATTTGGTGTTGCACCCATACCGAAACCACATGTACCGGCTGCCAAAACAGCCGCATCATAATCACTTCCCATACATTTGAATATAATAAATCTTGCAAATATATATATAAGAACTACTTGACCTGCCAATAGTATAAACAGAGGAAGGGCAAGCGCAGCCAACTGCCAAAGCTTTAATGTAATCATAGCTACACCAAGGAAAAGAGAAAGACAAATACTTCCAAGATCATTTATTTCACCCATATGTATTCTGAAGCTGTCCGTATATTCACTGATATTTCTCATTATAGCCGCAACTATCATAGAACCTATGTAAATAGGGAAGGTCATACCCGTCTTTGAAAGTACAAAAGATACAATAGTTCCTATACCCATTGCCAATGTAAGCTGATACACTGCAGGTGCATACATTGAAACCTCTCTTCTGTGCTTTATCTCCTCTTCAACAAGCATACTGTCATCTCCATATACTGCAGTATCCATAAGGCTCTTCTTTTTTATAAGACTGTTTGCCAACGGACCTCCCATCAGTGAACCTGCCACAAGTCCGAAAGTAGCCGCTGCCGTAGCCAAAGTGGTTGCACCGTCAACATTCATATCCTCAAGCAAAGGACCGAAGGCTCCGGCAGTACCATGCCCTCCAATCATCGATATTGAACCTGTACACATACCTATAAACGGATTTATACCAAGAAGTTTTGAAAGTCCCACTGCTACAAAGTTTTGGGATATTATAAGTAACAATACCAATATAAGGAAGATAAATGTACCCTTACCGCCACTCTTTAACACCTTCATATTTGCCTGGAATCCTACTGAAGTAAAGAACATAACCATGCATACATTTCTAAGAGTTTCATCAAAATTTATCTCAAGAATGCCAAGCGCATACAATGCACAGAATATTATAGCAAAGATCATTCCTCCTACCACAGGAGCCGGAATACAAAATGTTGTTAAAAACTTTATTCTTTCCTTTAAAAGTACTCCTATAAAGAGTGCAAGTACCGCAACAGCAACCGTCTGATACATATCCAGATTCAAAGTTTTTCTTGGAACATTATCAGCCTTAACCTCAGCCTTTAATCCTGTTATTCCGTTTGCACTGTACCATTCACTTGCCGCTTTATGGAAAGGTACCACAATACTGTTTAAAGTTGCTTCATCAAAAAAATCTACAGTATTACCTGATATCTTATTGAAGCTGTCCTGATGTGCTTTTATAAGATTTAATACAGTTTCAATATTACTTGAGCTCATATTGCTGTTTGCCACAAGCACAGCCATTACTCCAACTGTAGTAATATCCTTGTTTATACCCTTATATGTACCTTTTTTAATTGTAGTAACACTATATCCGTTATAGCTGTTTTGAAGAAATCTTATTGCCCTTTCATCCAATGAAAGAATATCAATAGGTACATTTGAATCAGCCAAATCTGAAATTGCCTTTGTAGGTGCCGACGCTGTTACAAAGAATGCATCTATCTCCCCGTTTTTTAAGGCATTGGCCGCATCCTCAAATGAAAGATATCTCACATCAATATCATTTACAGTCATACCGTAGGCTCTAAGAATATTCTTTGCATTTTTTAAAACACCGGAGCCCTCTTCACCTACCGAAACTCTAAGTCCACTCAAATCCTCCACAGAGTCCAGCTTTAGTTTCTTATTTACGACTATTTGATAGCTCTCTGTATAAAGTCCTGCAACAGCCTTAGTTATTTTTAAAGGATTCCCTTCAAACTCACCTTTTCCGTTGTAAGCATCTGTAAGAGTATCATTTTGCACTATTGCCATACCGACGATATTGTTTTCAAGCAATCTTATATTTGCCGCCGAACCGGCACTCATCTGTATGCTCATATCAATATCACTTTCCTGCTCGGCTACCTCCTTTAAGGCATTTCCATATGCAAAATATGTACCGCCTGTCCCACCTGTTCCGATATGAATATTATTGTTTTCACTTTGCTTTGCACAGCCTGAAACCAACAGTGCAAACATCAATATAATAAATACAAAACTTAAATTCTTTCTTA
>CAKAQP010000191.1 GCA_916720285.1 uncultured Lachnoanaerobaculum sp.
TAAATTATTATAAGTGGATTTGATTCATTTATTCTGATATTTGGACTTAGGCTTAAATGAATATAATAAGCTTAAGTCCATTTTTAAGCATGAAAAGGGAGGTATGAGATGGAAATAAAGGATGAACTGGCTGAGATTTATAAAAA
Organism: uncultured Lachnoanaerobaculum sp.; assembly: GCA_916720285.1. Classification (GTDB taxonomy): domain Bacteria; phylum Bacillota; class Clostridia; order Lachnospirales; family Lachnospiraceae; genus Lachnoanaerobaculum. The sequence continues at coordinate 147 of CAKAQP010000191.1, forward strand.
ATATAAAGCCAAAGAAAATGAAACAATTTATGAACATACAAACAATCTGCTTTCTAAACTTGAAGAATTAAAAGAAATAGTTGCTATAGAAGATATTGATTTGATTGCAGAGGCTTGTATATTCCATGACTTTGCAAAAGTAAACCCGTTATTTCAGAGAAGACTTGAAGCAGGTAAAAAATTGGATGAAAACGAAGAGATAGGGCATAATATTCTTTCTTTTTATATGGCAAAGAACTATCTTGAAAAATATAGCAAAGAAGATAAGAATATAATTCTATATGCTATATTAAATCATCATAATTATGTTGACAATTTTGACGTTATAGATGATAAAAGAGACTTGATAAGAGAAAATCTGAAATCCATATCCGCTGAAGTATTTAAAGACGATGAGATAGATTTTTTTAAAAATATAGGCTTGAGGGAATTGGCTGTAATTAGAAAACTTAGAACTAATCACTCGAAGAAGTCAATACTTGTAAAAGGCTTTTTACATAAATGTGATTATGCGGCAAGTGCACATAGTAAAATTGATATGCCGAATTTACATTTGGAAAGCAGATTGGAAAAGCTGAAAGATGAATTTGTCGGTAAGGGATTTTCAGACGGTTGGAATGAAATGCAAAAATTTGCAAAAGATAATACAGACAGTAATTTAATACTGATAGGTTCTACCGGACTTGGAAAAACAGAGGCTTCTCTTTTGTGGGTCGGGAATAATAAGGGTTTTTATGTGCTTCCGTTAAAAACTGCAATCAATGCAATGTATAGGAGAATTAAGAATACTTTATATAAAGATGATTATGTCGAAAATCTTGGGTTGCTTCATGGTGAGCTTGAAAATATATATTTAGAAGACGAAAGTCCTGCTACAGTAAGCAGTGAAACTGAAGAAAGCATGAAATTTTGGGAGTATTATGGACTTACCCGTGCTATGTCACTGCCCTTAACAATAACTACTCCGGATCAGGTGTTCAGATTTGCTTTTAAATATTGTTCCTATGAATTACAGCTTGCCACTTACAGCTATTCAAAAATGGTTATAGATGAGATACAGTCATATTCACCTGATATATTGGCTACCCTTATATATTCTTTGCAACTTATAGATATGGTGGGAGGTAAGTTTGCAATCACTACGGCAACATTGCCACCTTTTATAAAAGATTTATTACAAGATGGTATAGATAAAAAAATAGAGTATAAAGAAAAGTCTTTCCTGAATGAAAAGATAAGACATAGAGTAAGCCTAAGACATAGTGCTATCAATATAGACGATATTAAAGACTTTATAGAGGATAAATATCATCAGGAAAGTATGAAACTTTTGGTTGTAGTAAATACAGTAACAAAAGCACAAGGTATTTACAGAGAAATAAAGTCATGGCTTGATGAAAATGATATTGAGATAGAAATGAACTTGCTACATTCAAAATTCACAGTACAGCATCGAAGCGAAAAAGAGGATGCCATATTAAAAGATGGCGAAAGCAAATGTAAAAAAAGAGTTATTTGGATTTCCACACAGGTAGTTGAGGCAAGTCTTGATATCGACTTTGACTATTTGTTTACAGAATTATCGGATTTGAGCTCTCTGTTACAAAGACTTGGGAGATGTAACAGGAAAGGATTAAAGTCTGTAGATGAATTTAACTCCTATGTATATCTTGATATAGATGAAAATTTACTTATAAAGTACAGTGATAATAATGCCTATGCTTCAAGTGGGATTATATATAAATCTTTGTATGAACTCAGCAAGGCGTCATTGCTTGAGTGGGAAAAAGAAAATAATGACGGACTGTTTTTCGAAGCGGATAAAAACAAGCTGATCGAGAATTATTTTACCAAAGAAAAGATAGAGAAATATGACAAAATGTATAGCAGTATTTTTACCGAATATCTTAGTGAATATAAAAGAATGCATGATCATCTTGTATATATAACACCTGATTCAAAGAAACCTAATGAAGTAATAAAGGAATTTAGAAATATAATCAGTAGAAGAGTTATTCCACAGTCAATATATGAAGATAAACAAGAGCATATTATTGAAATAATTGATGAAATTGAAGAAAAAAGAAAACTTATAGGAAGGACAAAAAGTACAGCAGAAAAACAGAAAATAAGAGTAGATATACTTCGCTTAAAAAATGAGTTTAGAAAGTTCACTTTAAATATAAGCTTAAAAGAACTGGACAAGGATAAAGACTATTGTGTGGTGGATAATGAGAAAATTATTATTTCCACACGAGTTTATAATAAAGAGTATGGGATAATAAAAGAAAAAGAGGACAGTGGTAGTATATTTTTATGATGCATGAAAAAATCACAGGAGTAATGATATATTATTATTTTGTATGCAGGAGGAAACTCTGGCTGTTCCATAATGATATATCTATGGAAGATGAGAATGAGCTTGTACAGATAGGAAAATTTATAGACAGTAATTCATACTCATCTGAAAGAAAACATATAATGATAAATGAGGAGATAAACATAGATTTTGCAGAGAATTCAGGCGTAATTCATGAAATCAAGAAGAGCAGAAAAATTGAAGATGCTTCTGTTTGGCAGCTTAAATATTATTTATATTATTTAAAGCAATATGGTGTGGAAAATATTGAGGCGAAGCTTGATTATCCGCTGCTAAAAAAGACTGTAGATGTGAATCTTACAGAACAGGATGAAGAAAAGCTTGAACAGATACTTGAGAATATCAAAGTGATAATTAAATCGGACTATATACCTGAATGCTTAAACAATAATATATGTAAGAAATGTGCATACTTTGATTTGTGCATGATATAGGAAAGAGGGGGAAATGAAAAACAGCTTATATATTTATCAAAACGGTGAATTAAGTAGAAAAGATAACACCTTGAGGTTTACCGGTGAGGAAGGTAGTAAAAAGGATATACCTGTTAACAGTATTTCAGAGATTTATTTTTTCGGTGAAGATACAGTTAATACCAAGCTTATCACTTTTTTGGCACAGAATAATATAATGGTACATTTCTTTAATTATTATGATTTTTATGTGTCAAGTCTTGTACCGAGAGAAATGAAAGTCTCCGGAAAGCTGTTGGTAAAACAGGTTGAACATTATACGGATAAAGAAAAAAGAATTGAACTTGCAAAAGAGTTTGTAAAATCAGCAGGTAATAATATCTATAGAAATCTTCGCTACTATAACGGTCGTGGTAAAGATGTAAAGGATGCAATGAATGAGATAACATATTTGCTGAAAGAAGTAGACAGTTGCGACAACATACAGCAACTGATGGGAGTTGAAGGTAATATTCATAAAATATATTACAGTAAATGGAATGTAATCATAGATCAGGAAACGGATTTTACTACTAGGGTTAAGCGACCGCCTGATAATATGGTAAATACTCTGATTTCATATATAAACAGTCTTGTGTATACGACAGTACTGGGAGAAATATATAAGACACAATTAAATCCTACAATAAGCTATTTACACGAGCCGGGAGTGAGTAGATTTTCACTAAGCCTTGACATTGCTGAAATATTTAAGCCGCTTATTTCAGACAGATTGATTTTTTCTTTATTAAATAAAAATCAAATAAAAGAAAAACATTTCTCGAAAGGACTTGATTACCTGCATTTATCAGAACAGGGTTCTAAAATAATATTGTCGGAGTACGATAAAAGACTGAAACAAACCATAATGCATAAGGAACTTGGTAGAGAAGTCAGCTACAGATACTTAATAAGACTGGAATGCTATAAGATGATAAAACATCTGTATGAAGAGAAAAAATACGATGCTTTTGTAATGTGGTGGTAATTATGTATGTAATACTTGTATACGATATATGTAAAGAGGGTAATGGACAAAAAAGATGGAACAGGGTGTTTAAATTATGTAAGCAAAACCTTGTGCATATTCAAAAATCTGTATTTGAAGGAGAAATATCTGAGGCAGACTTATTTAAGCTTGAAGGATCAATTGAAAAGGAAATAGATAAAAGCACTGACTCTGTAATTATATTCAAGAGTAGAAATGAAAGATGGCTTGATAAAAACGTAATTGGATTGCAGCAGGATGATCCGTTTATGATTTAATATCAATGCCTTTTACCATATAAATACAATTGTCTACCTATGGTGGCTATAAAATATATAGGGTTCGACAAATGTTATAAAATAAGGGTAGATGGATATTTAATAGTTATAAACTCTACCATCCATAATAGTTTTGTACTTGTAAATATATGGGTAGACAAAAATGGTGTTTAAAATGGCTTGAATAGATGGTATTATAGGATACGGATTTGAATTTAACCAGATTGGAATGTAAAGATAAGAAGCATCCAAGT
>CAKAQP010000192.1 GCA_916720285.1 uncultured Lachnoanaerobaculum sp.
TCCTGCTGTTCCACCTGATACATATAAATCTTTTACAAAAGGCACCTTTGACTCATTCTTTGTTCTAAAATCAAACTTAAAACCGTTAGGTTGTGGAGCAGGTGTTGCTGCATATGCCGGCGTTGCCGGTGCGAGCATGGCAAGAGCCATACTCGCAGACAATGCGGCAGTCAATTTTGCTTTTATTGTCTTTCTTTTCATTTTTTCTCCTACGTCACTTAGTACCAAGCACCGTTTGCATCTACATTATATCCGTCAGGAGTCTTCTCTCCCGCATACATAGATCCAAATGGTCTTACAGTATTGTTCAAGTAGCTCCACTTGAAAGCATTGGCATCCCATGTATAAGTATTTTGCGGAGTATTGGTATTAAAGTAATACCACTTTCCGTCAATCTTTTGCCATCCGACAAGCATCTCACCGTTTGAATTCAGATAGTACCATCTTCCATCCTGCGGATCCTTATGCCATCCTGTCTTAAGGATACCTGTATTATCATTCATGTAATACCACTTATTTGTCTTTTCATCCTTTACCCAACCTAATACCATCTGGCCAAGCTCAGGACCCGGTGTTGTGTTCATATAATACCAGTTGCCGTTCTTTGAGTCATATACCCAACCTGTTGCCATTGTTGAGCGTCCGTCAAAGTAATACCAACGTGATACCTTCTTACCTGTATTGTCGTTGAATGTAATCATTCCCCACATATCGTTAAGTGGTGTTCCACCGTTAAGTACGAATGACCATCCGCCTGTTACAGGATTTGTCTCCCAAGCACCGTCTACACCAAGTACGAATGCTCTTACATTACTGTTTTCATTGATAGCTGTACTTTGTTGTGACTTCTCTCCCGGTGTCAAAAGTCTACTTCCTCTACCTGATGAAGAGTTACCTCCACCGCTGGCACCACCGGTTCTTCTGTTTCTTTCTCCGGCTCTGTCGGCTGCTATCTTTGAATACTTGTCAATAAGTCTTCTAAGTGCATCTATTGCCTGCTGAAGCTCTGCATAGTTTGCCTGTCTGAGATATGTAGTTCCGTCAGGAGATACAAGATCTCTTGCCTGTCTAAGTGTCTCAACTGCATGTGCTATAGCTTCATTTATTTCAGCCACCTCTGCTACCTTAAGGTATGGGTCTCCTGTGAGGATCTTTGCTTCTTCTATAGTATTGCCAAGATCTACTCTTGCCTTTGCAACTTCTTTTCTGTTGTCTGAATAGTATGCATAAACAATTGTTCTCTTTGTTACAGGACTTGTTGTGTCATATACTGAAAGCTTATCTTCCTTCTTTGACCAGTTAACATAGTCATACTGTACACCATAGATATCTTCAAACGGTGTTACAAGTCCGTTTGCTACATCATTTTGTGCATATGCCGTAACTACCGCATAATCACTTGAGTAGTAAGCATCCTCTACATTCTCTTTTCTTCTTACCTTAAACTTCTTATAGAAGTTTCTGCTTGTATCATTTAAGTGTAAATTATCAAGTACAGGCTTATTATCTACAAATGTTACCTTAAATGTCTTTGAATAAACAAGTACATATGAATGCTGCAAGTTTCCTGTGAACTTAAGAAGTCCCGCATTGTTTGCTACATCTGTTGTAATTGTTATATCTACAGGATTGATATTACCTAAGCTGTCAGGTGTTACATCAAATAACTGGTAGTCAAGCTGATCTACATCTTCTGCAGGAAGCTGTGCTATAACATCTACTGTCGCATTTGATGCTGTTGCAAGTATTCCGTTATTTACAAGTCTTCCGTTTACATATCTTTCAAGCTGGATATCAAGTCCGTATGCTGTTGTATGTGCATCCGGATGATCAACTCCCGATACAGAAACAGGCTTTACAGCTGTTTTCTCATTCGGTTTTGCATCTCTTTTGTTAAATACTACCTTGTATTCTACTGTTGCACCGTTTACTCCGATAAGTGATCTGTCAAGCGGTGTTGTAAGATCATGTGCAAGTCCCGGTATCTGACCCGGTGTGAGTCCGAACTCTCCTACACTACCGCCTCTTATTGTCTCTGTAAGATCCGCATCATCTCCCGCTACCTTTGTAGGTTCGTATACAGCCTTAAGTACAATATTTGAATTTGAAAGAGTAAATGAGTAATCAGCCTGTGTTATATTTCCGCTAACTCCTACAGCTCTTCCTGCAAGTACCTGCCAGTAAAGGAAGTTCTTGCCGTTTGCATCTACAGGATCTGCATGGATTACCACTTCTTCTCCTGCTTTTGCCTGATCGTATGTGTCATTTCCTACACTTGTTGTTCCTACAGTTACTACGTTTCCGCCCTTTGTCTCTACTACATACTTAGGTGCATCCGCCATATCTCCCGGATTTGCTATTATCTGATTTCCGTCAGGTAACTTTGTAAGTGGATTAGGAATTGAGCTGTCGCCCTTCTTTCTTGCCACTACTGTGTAGGTCTCATTTGGATTTAAGTTGTTGAAAGTAACTGTTGAAGGATTGTTTCCTACAGGAGTCATCCATCCGTTGTCACTTCCCGGATACTGCACTACATTTCCGTTCTCATCTATGAGCGCATAGTCTGCGTCAGGATCTGCCGGATTGATAATAATCTGTGCCATACCGTCATTTTCAGGATCATATCCTATGTTGTAGTTATTATCTACTGTCGGAACATATACATCCTGTGGTGTTGATACCGATGTACCTGTTATAGAAGAAATCGGCTGACCTACAGTTGCCTGTGTATCAGGGCTTCCTTCCTGTACATTGTAGTGTGCTCCCGGTATAAGGTTTGGAACTACAGTTCTGTTTCCTGTTGAATCTCCGGGTACCACTGCTACTATATTTCCGTTAGGATCACTTATTACATATACATTACCCGGTGTTGTACCGTCTATTACTATCTCACCGCTTCCGTCATTTCCTATACGACCTGTAGGTGTGATAGATCCGATAGTACCGAACACGTTCGGATCCTGGCTAAAGAATGCTGTATATGTTGCATGATTTGTAAGTGTAGAGCTTCCCTGCATGAAGGCACCGTTTGGATCCTTCCAGCCCTTAAACAAGTAGTTTGCTACAGGTGTAGCTGTAGGTAACTGTGCTGTCGGCAATAATGCTGACGGTAATGCCGCTACCTGGCTCCATGTGTAATCATATGGTACATGAAGTGTTGCAGGAGCTGATATTGAACCGTTGCTTCCTGCCGCAAAGTTGATATCAAACCACTCGTTAGGGTTCTCACCAAATTTTGCATAAAGTGTTATAGGATTTGAATCTGTTGTATGCCAGAATCTTGTTGCATTTACAGGAACTGTACATGCATCATCTTCAAACCATCCGTCAAACTGATAGTAACGGTTTGCCGTTGTATTAGGCACATAATTAAGTGCCTTTAATCTGTTAAAGGTATATGCCGCCGCATCTCCTGCTGCAGTTGTATCACTTACAAGTATCTCATGTGTTGCAGGTGATACCAATGTACCGTTGTTATAAACTGTTGAAACTGCGAAATTTACATTTTTCCACTTGCCTGCATCATGATCAAGCTTCCAGTCTACTCTGGTTGGTGATGATGGTGGCAGTGTAGGCATTGTTCCTGTAACATTACCGTTTGCGGCATTTACAGTTACAAGTCCTGCCGGGTTCATATCTATTGTAGATGAACCGCTTACCCATGTATATCCGTAGAGCTTATCACCTGTTGTTGTTCCTAATGCCGGTACACTTGCTGATATAGCTGCACTTGGTGACAACTGCTCTATCTCACTTGCCAAGATTGTATCTGTGATTCTGTCATAATATCTCTTTATAAGATTTGATCCCGAATCGGCATTATATACATATGTGATGATAACATCCTGGTTTGGCATATACGCGGAGAATACTCCGTCTGTTGTAGCATTATTAATTAATGTGAATCCCGGTGATGACAATCCCAAAACATATGTTGCAGGGTTTGGTGTATCACCTGTTGTAATATCAAAGTGATCAAATGTATATCCTGTGATATTCTTCGGTGCAGCATTTATTTGTTGCTCCGCTCTCTTTGGAGCTGCTGTAATTCCTGCCGCTAAAGGATTACCCATTGCATCCTGATGACGCACTGTGTAATTAAATGTTGTATTAACATCAACTTTGTAACGATAATTTACGCTTATTCCCATTGCAGGCATGCTTGGAAGATCATAATGACCTGTAGCAAGATTTAAAGTACCCTGACTTGCAGGTAATCTTGTTGCCGTGTCATAAATATATCCCGGAATACCCGGTGTAGGTACAAGCGGATCCGCTGTTACATGCTGTGTTATTGTATAGTTTTGTACATTTGTCTCAAATGTAACAGGTAGTGAAGGATTTGCATTCTTATGTGTAATAGTTACAGCATAAGGTGTTGTTCCCGGTGTCCATGTTGCATAAAGCTTTGTTA
>CAKAQP010000193.1 GCA_916720285.1 uncultured Lachnoanaerobaculum sp.
GCTTTCAATTTATTTCCCATATAAGAAATTGTCAAAGGTTGACAGAATGGTTCAGACCTATGGTGACATCGGTATGGATAGCGAATACACCAAGATGATACAGCAGTTTGCGACATTGCAGGCGAGCGGACAGATTGTAGGCGGAGGAGAGACGACTCCTGCAAATACGGTAACGGGAAACTATCAAGGAAGTACTTCAGGTTCATTTTCGGCGGCAGATATTGACAGTTTGATAGCAAGTCTTATATCAGGAAGTATATCATCAGAGAGCCTTGCAAATATAGGGCTTGATACTTCAAGTATAGGATTTTTACAAAACAGAAATATGTCTGATGAAACAATAAGAAACTATGTTTTATCAAACAGACTTGACGCTTCAAAGCTTCAATGGACAGATCGTTATTCCACACCTAAGATTCATTTATCTGAGGAAGAGTGGAATATGGTATCAAGTATAGAAGAAAATATGCTTGTGGACGAGGGAAGCGGATATATAGATATGGGACTTGATAATTTCTTTGAGTTTGATGAAAACGGAGATATGCTTGCAGATACTCAAAGAGCATGGATTGCTATAGATCAGCAATATGTTGCATATTATCATCTTTCAACAACAAAAAACGGAGATGAGACGATTACTATAGGACGTGTACCTGTTATTTTAAACGGAGAGAGAGCAAATCTTATAATTATATTTGACGGCGAGCATCCTAACGGATATCTTGCAGGAGCTAATACAGATTATAAAGCAACACAAACAGAAACTATTGCTAAGAATATAACAGATATAGTTGAGGGAGACAGAATACAGTTTATATATGATTATTACGGATATGACGGAACATATCTGGATGATTATAAAGTGGATGAAGAGTATGTGGTTGGAAAGACTACACCGAAAGTATCCTATGTACTTATTAAGGATGACAATCAAATCACTTATAAATTCACAGATATATACAATAACAGCTATTGGACTCCGGCTTTAAAGAGTAAATAGATATTCTTATACATAATGTATGTAATTAGCAAATATTTTGTAAACACAATGTAAGATATAAAATACAAAATTAGTTTATACTATATAAAGACAGTTAATCTGTCAGATTAACGATGGTATAGGAGAGAAGGAGGAATGATGAAAAAAGGTTTAATCAAATCAGCAGCAATTTTATTTGCAGCATTCAGTCTTGGCGGTGCGGTAGTTCCCCCGGTGACAGCGCAGGCAGCAGTTTTAGAGCGTATGCCGGCAGACAGAGGTGAGTGGCGTAGAGACGAGCACGGATGGTACTATATGTTGAATGTTAATGCAGGTACTTCATATGTAGCAGACAGCTGGATCAAGGACAACGGTAAGTGGTATTATTTTGATCACTGGGGCTATATGTACAGAAACGCTTGGATCAACTACCAGGGAAGTTCTTACTATGTAGGTGCTGACGGAGCAATGTGGTACAATGCCAGAACTCCTGACGGATACTGGGTAGACAGCAACGGCAAGTGGGTTAGATAATCTATATTATAAAATAAGAGCCTCAAGGATATCCTTGAGGTTTTTATTAGCATATAAGTATAATTTGTGCTATAATAAAGGTGATAATATAGTGTTATATTTCTAAAAGCTTTGGTAGAACTACTTATAAGCGGAAGGAGGAAATATGTTTTATTGGGGAGTTTTATTTGCTATATTTGCCATTGGAGAAATTATAATTCCCGGACTGGTTTCAGTGTGGCTGGCTATTGCGGCACTTATTATGATGCCGATATCTTTATTTGTTAAATCAATTGAGATACAGGTTATCATATTCTGTGTACTGTCATTGATCTTTATAGCTTTCTTTAGAAGTATTTTCAAATCCTTTATGAAGGGTAAGGAGAGTATGGATACTGAGAAGGTAAAGATAGTGAAGCTTACATCTGTTGAAGATAATAATTATATTTATGATGTAAGATTTAAAGGCGGTATATGGACAGCAATTGCAAATTTGGAATTGAAGCCCGGAGATATTGCCAACATTGATAAATTTGAAGGCAATAAGATAATTATCGGCAGAAATTAATTTATTTAAAGGAGACATAACAAATGGTAGGCATTGGAATTATTGTTGTTTTATTGGCTATTATATTCGTGATTACGGTAAAGGCAATAAAGATAGTACCTGAGTCAAAAGTATATGTAGTTGAAAGACTTGGAAAGTATTCACAAGGACTTCGTTCAGGATTACATTTTATCAACCCTTTCTTTGATAAAATATCAAAGGTTATTTCATTAAAAGAGCAGGTAGTGGATTTCCCACCACAGCCGGTTATTACAAAGGATAATGCTACTATGCAGATAGATACGATAGTGTATTTCCAGATAACCGATCCTAAGCTTTATACTTACGGTGTTGAGAGACCTATATCAGCTATAGAGAACCTTACAGCGACTACTCTTAGAAATATCATAGGTGATATGACTGTAGACCAGACTCTTACATCAAGAGATACCATAAATACAGCTATGAGATCTGAGCTTGATGAGGCTACAGATCCATGGGGTATCAAGGTAAATCGTGTGGAGTTAAAGAGTATTTTGCCACCTGAGGATATCAGAGTTGCAATGGAGAAGGAAATGAAGGCTGAGCGTGAGAAGAGAGCAAATATTCTTGAGGCTCAGGCTAAGAAGGAAAGTGCGATTCTTGTAGCAGAGGGTAGTAAGCAGGCTGCAATACTTAATGCGGAAGCCGAAAAGGAAACAGCTATAAAGAGAGCTGAAGGACAGGCACAGGCAATACTTGCAATCCAGAGGGCTCAGGCAGAGTCTTTAAGAGTGCTTTCAGAGGCGGATCCAAGCCAGAAGGTACTTACACTTAAGGGACTTGAGGCATTCCAGAAGGTAGCTGACGGAAAATCAACAAAGATTATTATTCCTACAGAGCTTAGCGGACTTGCTTCATTAGCTACAAGCTTTGCCGAGTTAAATCAAAAAGTTGAATTGAAAAAAGAACAGTAATACAAGAAAGGGGCTTTTGTTTATGCACAAAAGTCCCTTTTTAAAAATTATATTAAGTTTCTTTGCTTGCAGGTAAAGAGAAGATAAATTCGGTACCGACACCAACGGTACTTATAACATCTATATTCTCGCCATGAGTCTGTAATATTTCTTTTACTATTGCAAGTCCAAGCCCTGTACCCTTCTTATCCTTACCTCTAGAGAGGTCTGATTTATAGAATCTGTCAAAGACCTTGGACTGTTCATTCTTTGCAATACCTATTCCGGTGTCCTTAACTGAAATAAAAATTTTCTCCTTTTTTAAACTGGTCTGTACAATGATAGAAGAGTTTTGAGAGGAAAATTTTATAGCATTATCAATAAGATTATAAAGTACCTGCTGTATCTTTGCATAGTCACCGATAACATATTGTGAGACATTGGAAAATATCAGCTCTATTGTAATATTCTTACTGTTACACTGCACTTCAAAGCTGCCTGCGGTATCTCTGATCATCTTGTTTATATCAAAGCTTGTTTTATTCAGCTTTACACTTTCAATCGAATCCAGTGAAAGAATGCTTTCCGTAAGCTTTGTAAGCCTGTTTGTCTCATCAATAACTCTTGTAAGGTATTTTTCCTGCATCTCGGGAGGAATAGTACCGTCCAAAATAGCCTCAAGATAGCCCTTTATAGATGTTAAAGGTGAGCGAAAATCATGAGATACATTTGAAATAAACTTTTTTTGATAATTTTCGGTATCATCAAGTTTATCAGACATATAGTTTAGCGTTGCCGCAAGGTAACCCATCTCGTCATTTGAATGTACTTTTATTTCATATTTTAAATCCCCTTCGGCATAGGCTTTGGCACCATTTGTTATTTTCCTAAGCGGAGAGTAAACAATACGCTGAAATACTATTAAAATAATCAGTGAAAGTAAAAATACTATCAGAGAGGTCATATATACTATATTCAAGATATGGTACTGGCTCTTTGTAACATTTACCATAGGCAGGTGGATGACCACATAGCCGTAGGTACGAAAGTTACCTGTAATAGGTGCGGAAACACTCAGATAATCCTCATCAAATGAGTTAAAGTAATTTCCGACCATATAGGATTTATTACCGGTAGCGGTAGGATCAAAATCCGAGATAATATCAGAAACCCTTTTATTTTCGGCATCCACTATTATTTTGCCGTTTCTGTCCATTACCCATATTTTTGCATTCAGGAAAGTAGCTACGGCTTTCAGCTGCGGATAACTTTCCGCCAGTGAGATATTTTGTCCCTCATATACTGTAGAGTAGGTAGAGGCGATAAGATTAGCCTCATCATAAAGCGTCTGACTTCTGGAATCGACCAGATATGAATAGGTCAAATGGCTGGAAATAGTTGCTATTGCCACAAAACCCGCTATACCGAAAACTATATAA
>CAKAQP010000194.1 GCA_916720285.1 uncultured Lachnoanaerobaculum sp.
TTTGAGGCATGTACTATAGAAGGTTCTATTCCCATACTCTTTAGTAAATCCAAAAATTGCCCAAATAATCTCTCCTGTTCTTTTGCAGACGTAAGATCACTTTCATCAGCACTGTGAAAATGTGTGAAAATGCCTTCAATATCGATATTTTCCATTTCACTTATTTCTTTTATAATGTCTGCACTCTCTTTTGTAGGCTTAAAACCGATTCTGTTCATACCTGTATCTATTGCGATATGAATAGAAATCTTTTTCCCAAGTTCTCCGGCTTCATCATTTATTTTTTTTGCCTGATCCAGTGTAAAAACCGATTCCCTTATATCAAATACTATTGATTCTTTGTAGCTGTTTCTTGGAATGCATGCCAGAATCAAAATAGGATTTGTAATACCATGGTATCTAAGATTAACACCTTCTTCAAGTGTAGCCACACAGAAAAAGTCCACAATATCTTTTATATATAATGATACAGGGACACTTCCATGTCCATAACCGTCAGCCTTTACAATTGCCGCCAGTTTCATATTTTCTTTTAAAGCTTTTTTTGTAACTGTTAAATTATGCTTTATTGCGTCCAGATCAACTTTCGCATAAGCACGTCTATATGAGTCCATTTCTCTTCCTTCTATTAAGCACTTCACCTATATTATCTATAATTTCTCTTGCCAAAATACTGTGCTCGCCATATTTTTTACCGGCAATACTGCCTGCCATACCGTGTATGAAAACTCCAAGTGCCACAGCCATATCATCATCTATACCCAGACAAAACATGCCTGCAATTATACCGCATAGAACATCTCCGCTTCCTGCCTTTGCCATGGCGGCACTTCCGGATTTATTTATAAAAGTATCCTCTTTCGCCGCAATCACACTTTGATGGGACTTTAAAACTACCGTAATACCATATTTATTTGCATATTCCTCGGCATACTTTACAGGATCCGATAATATATCATCTATAGAAACATCTATCAATCTGGACATCTCTCCTATATGAGGAGTAATAATAATATTATCTGTATAATACTTTGTAAGTGTAGTATCAGCGGCAATAATATTCAAAGCATCAGCATCTATTATCATCGGTACATAACATTCGGCCAAAACATATTCTACAATGATTTTAGCATAATAATCAGTGGAGAGTCCCGGTCCAAGTACCACTACACTTGACCAGTCAAGACATGACTTAATCTTATTTATAAAGCATTCCTTATTCTCATATGCTTCTCTCTCATCATAAGTTGTTATTATTGCTTCAGGTAAAAGTGTTTGCAAAATTGTACGATTTTTACTTACTGTAAGTATTCTAACCAAACCTGCTCCTGAACGATATGCCGCCATTGCACTCAAAAATGCGGCACCGCTCATTCCGTTACTTCCGGCAATAACCAGAACATGCCCATAGCTGCCTTTGTTTGCATTCTTAATTCTTTCAGGTATATATTTTAATGCAGTTTCATCAAGAATTCTCATATCCCCATCTCCACATATCAGTCTGTTTCTATTACTACCATTGCAATTGCCAATGAGTCGGTATTGCTTATGGACACATGGATTTTATTCTCATCAATTCCTTGTAAATGCCTGTTTAAATTATTACAGATTTTTATAAAAGGCCTTCCAAGTTCATCTCTGAGTACAGCCAAGTCCTTAAGTTCAACACCTCTAAAACCTGTTCCCAATGCTTTTACAAAGGCTTCCTTTGTAGCAAAATTTCCGGCAAGAAAGCTGTCTTTGTTTCTGCCTCCGGCCATATCTATCTCACTATCATTGAAAGCCTTCTTTAAAAAATAATCCTTTTTAATTGCATTTGATATTCTGTCTATTTCGACTATATCAGTGCCGATTCCTCTAATCATACTTTCCTTCAAAAGGAACGGCATCAATATTACTCACTCTATAGGAAAGTCTCATAAGAGATTCTGAAAGATGCACATTCTCAACCACTACATCATCAGGAACATTTAAATCTGTATGCGCAAAATTCCAAATCGCCTTTATGCCCGACTTTATAAGTCTGTCCGCAACTTCCATTGCTCTGGTCTTTGGTATTGTAAGTGCAGCTATCTGAATATCATTTTCCGATACGAACTTTTCAAGATTATCAAGTGAATACACTCTTGCACCTCGTATTGTTTTTCCGAAAAGATTAGGGTCTACATCAAACATTCCTTTGATTAAAAAACCTCTTCTCTCAAAGTTAGCATAATTTGCAATAGCCTGTCCCAAGTGACCCGCACCTATTATTATAATATTATGCTGACGATCAATTCCCAAGATTTTTGCAATCTCATTATACAGATATCTTACATTGTATCCGTATCCCTGCTGTCCGAAACCTCCGAAGTTATTTAAATCCTGTCTGATTTGAGAAGCTGTAACCTTCATTCTCTCACTAAGCTCTTTTGAGGATATTCTCTCAACACCCTCTTCCGACAGCTCACCTAAGTATCTATAGTATCTTGGCAGTCTTGAAATGACCGCTCTGGATATTTTTCTTTCTTCCATATTTATTCCGTTCCAAATATAAATTTATAAATTATTCTCAGCAATTCTCTTTGTTAAGAATTCTACAATTAGTATATTATCTATTAATATAAATGTCAATACAGATATATATGGTGAATATTATATATTTTATTAAGTTTTTGAGCATATAAAGGCTTCATTTGTATCATGAATTGTCTTGCATTTAAGCATGTATTTAAGCTATACTTATGTGGATTATATGACTAAGGAGGCAAATTTTGATTTTAAATGCTACAAATATCTCAAAGTCTTTCGGAAGCAATGAGATAATAAAAGATGCAAATTTTTTAGTCAATGAACATGAAAAAGTTGCCATTGTCGGTGTAAACGGTGCCGGAAAAACCACACTGCTAAAAATACTTACAGGTGAGGAACATGCCGACAGCGGTAATGTTATACTTGCAAAGGATGCAAAACTCGGATATCTGAGACAGATAAATAATGTTGATTCTACTCTAAGTATTATAGATGAATTATATACAGTTATAGAACATATCCTTAACATGGAAAAAAGAATGTTGGAGATGCAGGAACAGATGCAACATCTGTCAGGTGAGGCGCTTGAAGAGTTATATTCTTCATATACCGCTCTGACACATAGCTATGAGCTTATGGACGGATATGCCGCAAAAAGTAAAGTCATCGGTATTTTAAAAGGTCTTGGATTTGATGAAAATGATTTTGACAGAAAAATAAATACATTATCAGGAGGCCAAAAAACACGAGTTTTCCTTGCAAAACTGCTTTTAGAGGAACCCGATATTATTTTACTTGATGAGCCTACAAACCATTTGGATCTTCGCAGTATAGAATGGCTTGAATCCTATCTTTTAAACTATAAAGGTGCTGTTATTATAGTTTCACATGACAGATATTTTCTTGATAAGATAGTAAGTAAGGTTATAGATATAGAAAACGCCGAAGTTCAGATGTACTCAGGAAATTATTCAGACTTTTCCGCAAAAAAGCAGATGCTTTTAGATGCCAAAATGAAGGAATACTTGAATCAGCAACAGGAAATAAAACATCAGGAAGCAGTTATTACAAAGCTTAAGCAATTCAACAGAGAAAAGTCGATAAAAAGAGCCGAAAGTCGCCAAAAACAACTTGAAAAGATAGATAGAGTTGAAGCTCCCATAACTCATATAGAAAATATGAAACTCTCCTTGGATATTTCAAAAGAAAGCGGTAAGGATGTACTTACAGTGCATAATCTGGCAAAGAGCTTTGATGAAAAGCATCTGTTTTCAAATATAAACTTTGAAATCAAAAGAGGAGAAAGAGTTGCTATTATAGGTGATAACGGTACCGGAAAGACTACCCTTCTAAAGATTATAAACGGACTTTTATCTCCGGATACAGGTGAAGTAATCTACGGGTCAAATGTTTCTATTGCATACTATGATCAGGAACATCAGGTACTTCATATGGATAAGACTTTGTTTGATGAAATATCAGATACTTATCCTGAGATGAACAATACTCAAATAAGAAACATACTTGCAGCATTTCTTTTCACAGGTGAGGATGTATTTAAAAAAATCGGTGATTTATCCGGTGGAGAAAGAGGCAGAGTATCTTTGGTAAAGCTTATGTTATCAAAAGCAAACTTCCTGCTGTTGGATGAGCCTACAAACCATTTGGATATTCTGAGTAAGGATGTTCTTGAAAGTGCTTTAAACAGTTTTCCGGGTACTATTTGCTATGTATCACATGACAGATACTTTATTAATAAGACAGCAACCAGGATTCTTGATCTTACAGGAAACAGATTACTTAACTATATAGGAAATTATGATTACTATATTGAAAAAAGAGAAGCTGTAGAAGGTGCAGCAAATCTTTCTGTA
>CAKAQP010000195.1 GCA_916720285.1 uncultured Lachnoanaerobaculum sp.
TCCTTTCACATCTTTTTCATCAGCCATAATCTCACTTCCGGTGTTTTTGCTAAAAATCTTTTTGGATAGGAACTCATCCAGACTGTACTCATCCGCCTTGCTTACATATAATGCCAATAATGCAATTCCCCAAGCACCGCCTTCACTTGCAGTATCAAGCACTTCTACAGGTGCATTGATTGCGGCAGAAAGATATCTTTGTCCAACTCCTTTTGTTTTGAACAGTCCTCCATGTCCCATCATTTTCTTTATCTTTACATTCTCTTTCTCTGTTAAGATATCAAGCCCCACCTTAACTGCTGTAAGTGAGCTGTATAAATGTGCTCTCATAAAGTTTGCCAGATTGAACTCACTCTTAGGGCTTCGTAAAAATAAAGGTCTTCCTTCATTTAACTTTGTAATACCCTCTCCTGAAAAATATCCGAATGACATGAGATTGCCACAGTCGGGACTACCGTTTAATGAATTTGTATAGAGTTTTTCAAACAATTCTCCATCTGAAATATTTATACCAAAAAGCTTTGAAAATTCTCTAAATAAACCAACCCAGGCATTCAAATCACTTGTACCGTTATTTGCATGTGACATTGCCACCGGATATCCGTCCGGTGTAGTAACCATATCTATTTCCTCGTAGTAATCATTAAGTTTCTTATCAAGTACAAGCATTGCAAACATACTTGTCCCTGCAGACATATTTCCTGTACCTTTTTTAATAGAGTTGGTTGCTACCATTCCTGTACCTGCATCTCCCTCAGGTGGGCAAAGTATACTTCCATCTTTCAAATCTCCTTCTTTATCCAAAAGAGCCGCTCCTTCTTTTGTTAGTACACCTGCCTTCTCTCCTGCTACCATTACTTTAGGCAATATATCTCTTATTTTCCAAGTGAATTTATTATCTGCTATTTTTTCTTCAAAAATATCAAGCATTGATGCATCATAATCCATAGCAAGTGAATCTATGGGAAATATACCTGAAGCATCACCAATACCGATATTCTTTTTTCCGGTAAGTAGGTAGTGAATATATGATGACAATGTTGTAACAAAATCAAGCTTCTCTACATGCTCTTCTTTATCAAGTATTCTCTGATACAGATGTGCTATTGTCCATCTGAGCGGAATATTGAATTTAAAGCTTTCACTTAAATCCTTTGCAGCCTCTTCAGTATTTGAGTTTCTCCATGTTTGAAAAGGAGCAAGCAGATTCATATCCTTATCAAATGCCATATATCCATGCATCATGGCACTTATACCCATGTATTTTATCTGCTTTATAGTTACTCCGTACTTCTCTTTTATATCTGACTTTATACTTGCATAACAGCTTGAAAGTCCTGAAAGTATCTCCTCAAGCGGATATGTCCAAATACCGTCTATGAAACTGTTTTCCCAGTCATGTATACCTGTACCCAGTACTTCTCCGTTTTCATCAGTCAATACAGCTTTTATTCTTGTAGATCCAAACTCAATTCCTAAGAATATATCTCCGGTTTCTATTATCTTTTTTATTTCCATATTCCCCCTAGTTGCCATAGTAGGCATTCTTACCATGTTTTCTCAAAAAATGCTTATCCTGCAAGTATTTCGGTGCTTTCTTCGCGTCCGGATTTATACTCAGTGCAAACAAATTCATTTTTGCAACTTCTTCCATTACCACCGCATTATGTACTGCCGTATATGCATCCTTGCCCCAAGCAAAAGGTCCATGACTATGGCATATACAACCGGGGATATATACAGGATCGATATTTCTTTCTTTGAAGGTTTCTACTATCACTTTACCTGTATTCAGCTCATAATCCTCATCAAGCTCTTCTTTTGTGAGATGCCTTATACATGGAATATCTCCATAGAAATAGTCACATTGTGTAGTACCCATACAGGCAATATCCACTCCTGCCTGTGCAAATCCCGTTGCATATGGTGAATGTGTGTGTACAACTCCACCTATATCCTTAAAGTTTTGATAAAGTATAAGATGTGTCTTTGTATCAGATGACGGATTATATCTTCCTTCAACACGATTGCCGTCAAGATCCATTACCACCATATCCTCAGGTGTAAGTTTGTCATACTCTATTCCACTGGGCTTTATTACAAAGTATTTTCCGCTTTCATCAATACCTGATACATTTCCCCAGGTGAATGTCACAAGACTGTATTTTGGCAAAAGCATATTTGCCTCATAGACTTCTTTTTTTAATTCTTCCAGCATAAGCCTCCCGATATAATAAAAATTTCATAAAACCTTCTTTTATTAGATATTTCTATATTAATCTTAAAAATAATTATATGCAACATAACAAAATCAAAGTTTTATTTCATAATATGTCAATTCATGATTTTTATACCAAAAGAGCCGCCTTATTGGCAGCTCTCACTCATTTACCTAACCTGATCTATATAAAACTTATATTTATCGGTTCTATAATAACATTTAAAAAATTCTATAGGAATTTCTTTCCCATTTACAATACCATAGGTAACACATCTAAATAAAATGACCGGCATTCCCTCTTCGAGTTCTAGGTATTTTGCTATTTCATCCTTTGCCAAAACTGCCTCTATAGTTCGTCTGGCTTTTGTAATCCTGATTCCATACTCATCATTAATAAGTTTATATAAAGATTCATTCTCAAGATCATGTTCTATCAAACCCGGAAACAGTTTTTCAGGCAAAAATGCTATTGTATAGTTCAAAGGTTCTGAATCTGCATATGAAATTCTCCCCAGTACCTCTACTTGATCATTTGTTGATATTTCCAAAGCCTTAGCGCGTTTTGGTGAAGCAAATTCTATTCTACTTATCTTCGTTTTTTTACTAGGCTTCATACCCATTTTTTGCACATCTTCCGTGCTACTTGTAATAGAAAATAAATTATTACTTCCTTCATCAGCCTTAACATATGTACCCTTACCCTGTATTTTATAAAGGTATCCTTCTGTTACCAATTCATCAATGGCTTTTCTTATGGTAATCCTACTTACATTATGCAATTCCATAAGTTTCTTCTCACTTGGTATCGCCTCATTAGAATGATATAAATCATTATCAATATTTTCAACGATTGCTTTCTTCACTATAAAATATTTTGGCGACTTATCTTCTAATATCAAATCTGTATACCTCTTTTCTTGTATCGGCTAAACTCACCATACGACTAAATTATATCATCAAATCCTATATCAGCACATAGCCTTAAATTCCTTTATTTTTTCCATCATAGCATTTCTATCATCATGTAATTTTAATATTGCACTGCCAACAAAAGCTGCATCTCCACCCGCTTCTTTTACCATAGTAACATCTTTTGGTTCATGTACTCCAACCCCACAATAAATCGGTCTATCTATACCCAGCTCTCTTAAGTAACCTACATCATCTTTTAAGGTTTTATATTTAGGATGAAGAGTCTGTTCATCGTAAGGTTTTGCCTGCAAGTATACAAATCCATTTGACCTCTTTGCAAGTTCAATTTCTTCCTCAGGAAGATGAAATTGTATATAACATGAAACCAATAAACCTGCAGATATAATCTTATTCTTTATAGTATCATCCTTCAATCCTACAAGCAATATATCTCTTAAATCATTATCCAAACAAAACTTTATAAACCTATCAACTCCTATTTCCTCTACTGTGTTTTCATAAGCCAACACTAAAAGCTTTACATCTGGCAAGTTTCTTTTTAGGTTCACTATCAGTTCCATATATTTTTTATAATCATCGCAGTTTTCTAATGCTTGTTTCATTCTGTCTGCAATATACTCTCCCTCCAAATATGGGTCTCTGGATGGAAAGTCAACTTCCATAATTTTGCATCCGGCTTTTGCGTAATCCTTAGCCACTTCAATACTTGACTCTATTGTCGGATATCCACTGGATAAATAACATATAATTTCCATTTAGTTCTCCTTAACTCCATCATATATCTTTATAAACAACTCCTTAAATCCTTCAATTTCCGGTATAACAGGATTTGTCTTCGTACAACCATCTTTTTTTGCAAAATCTGCTAAAGTATCTAATTTAGACATATAGTCCTCTCTTGCCGGTATCAGTTCAGAAAGATTCTCAGGTATATTCAATTCTTTATTAAGCTTTCTTACTTCACACTCTATGTCTTCTATTACAAGTTCTTTAGAAATATTTTTATATATCTCCTTTGCCACTTCACTTTGTTTATTATAACTTATCACATATGGCAAAATTATAGCATCTGCAAGTCCATGTGATATATGATATATGCTTCCTAGTGTGTGTGCCATAGAATGTACAATTCCTAAGGATACATTTGTAAATGCTAAGCCTGCAACCATAGATGCCTGTAGCATAAGCTCTCTCGCTTCTTTAT
>CAKAQP010000196.1 GCA_916720285.1 uncultured Lachnoanaerobaculum sp.
AGTATGAGTTCTACAAATATCAAAGGTACATGAAATCCGTTTAATATAACTATTAAAGTATCTGCCACAAAATGAATTAAAAGTGCCGCAATAAACAAATATCTTTTTCCTTTAACACTTGACCATACAAGAACCGACAGTGATATCTGTAAAATCACTGCAAATATTCTCTCAACTATACCCAGTAAAAATATATATGAAGGTGACATTGTCAAGGTGTTTACAGTATCTTGAAGCTGAGTAAGATTATTTCCCCCTATATTGTCTAAAATAGTCGAAATAAGTCCGCTGTTTATTGAAACCGAAAGAGACAGACTGCCTATCATAGTCAATCCCAAAACAGATGCGGCCTCAAACCCTCCATGCCCTGCTCCATACATACATGCATTTATATTTTTATCTCTATTTTTCCCCAGTATAAACTTAAATGCAACAAATCTTCCCGTTTCTTCAAATATTGCAGCCATCAGTCCACCGTACAATGCATAAAGTATTACATTATTTTTTATAATCTCACCAAAAGGCAAAGCAAAAACAGCTCTGTGAACCGAGCTTTCAAGAAACATTACAAAGAAAATAAATACAACTCCACCTATAAAAAACGGTGCTATATCCGCATGCTTCTTCTTTCTAAAATAAATAAAGAGTATAATTGGAATTGCAAATCCGACTATACAGGATATAAACATAAATACCATACTTAAAAAAGGAACTCTATCCATTGTCTACCTCCTAAAAATTATTTTCCTATAAAGTTGCTCCCCAAAAAAGGTCTGAGTCCCAAATCCACAATAAATACAATACCAAGTATTACAGTAAATATATTTACAGTTTTTTGGTTTGATTTTTCAATACAAAATCTGATTGCAGGTTCTATCAGGTATATTATTATCAGTCCTCCAAGTCCGAATTTCACACTGCTCCACAGAGCAATCCTTCCTTCAAAATTACAGAAATAATTGCTGTAGTCCCACAACCAGTCACCCATTATAAGTTCCATAAAATAGCTACCGATAAGTTCAAGTATTGTAGTGATAAGCATAGTTGATAAAAATACCAAAACAAAAGATATATTTAATTTCCCTAAATGTATTTTCTTGTTTCGTATCGGCATCAAAAGTGCTATTAATATTATTCCTCCAAAACCATAAATCGGCAAATACGGACCGAATAAAAATCCACGATTTACATACCCGACATGAGTTTCCAAAATCCCTACCAGTACTTCATAGATCCATCCAAGGAATGCACATGCCATAAACATAAGAAAGATATCTCTAAGTCTTTTTAATTTCATGTATTATCATCCTCCTTTTTTATATTGTATCCTAAAATTTCAAAAATTTCATTTATTTTATACATTGATTTTTCACATATATAGTTTATATTATTCTAGGCAGTAAATGTTCAAATAAATATATTGCTTTAATAATATATCATATAGAAGAAAGAGAGATATAAAAATGAATTTTTTAGAAAAAATCAGACCGAAAGAAAAGCTTAAGTATTTAAGATGGTTTGATATCCTTATTGTTACCTGCATTATGTTCGGTATATTTATCATAACATCGACACAAATATTTATCGGATTACTTCAATCAGATCCGAAGGCTATGCAAGATTCAGCGGAATCTATGGATATTGCCTCAGACGGTGCGGCCTATACCGGAAATTTTACATTACAGTCTATTCTTTTAATTATTGCGTTACTGTACTTACTTATCAGAAACTTTGATTTTAAACAGTTGAAAATAAAATTACATTGGTCTGTAATTATTTGGGTACCGGTTCTTTTTTCAATTATGGGACTCTTTGGTGACCTTGTCACTACAGTGAGCGGCGACTACAACTATTTTGATCCTTCATTGTTTCAACACATAAATCCGATAGAAGCATTAAATAAATTCCTGGCACTTTCACCGCTTGCAATCGGATATGCTTTTTTAAACGGATTCTATGAAGAATTTTTCTTTCTGGGTCTTTTGACCTCTGTAAAGGATGAACATAAATGGTACGCTCTTGCTTTTTCAACTTTGGTCAGAGTATCATTCCACACTTATCAAGGCCTTCTTTGGTCATTGGTAATAGGTGTTGTATATGGACTCTTCTACTATTTTATGTACAAGAAAGTAATAAAGAATCTTTTACCGTTCTTTTTGATGCATGCAATGGCTGATATGTTCGGTTCATCACTTATATATCTGCTTATAAACTGGAATTATTAATAAACAAAAGCCTTTAGATATTTTATGTACCTAAAGGCTTTTTCTTTATTTCCCTAAAATATATTTTACAATATCAGGTAAAACTCCTGCATTTTGTTGCCAAATAGTTTCTATCTGCGCTTCAGGTACAGGTGAAGTTCCTATTCCGACCTCAACCGTAACACTTGGAATACCCTTCTCCCAATCAAGCCAATCCTTAAATCCTGTACCGAATTTTGATCCGTCAGCTTCCGGTGCCACAAGTCTGTATCCTGTATGAGATGCCACTATATCAGCCATCGCTTTATCCATTGCCAAAACTTCTGCAGATGCATGTTGATTTGACCAATATATAATCTGCCCCTGTGTATGATAGTTAAGAACAGCAGAAAAATTCTCATTATTTACAAGTTTTATAAGATCTTTTGTCTCACTTTCAGAACCTGCACTTGCTCCCTTATAGTGCTCGTTTGAAGGCTTTTTCCTACTGTCGGCTCTTTGATCCCATCCCTGAGTCGGGAAATTGTGGTTAATATCAACACCGTTTAGATTATTTTTCCATTTATTTAAAAACCAGTTATACTTGTCCTGATTTTCTTTAAGTCCCCACTCAGACCAATTGTCAATAATCTCCTGTAATTTCTTCTTTGACTCTTCTTTATTAAGTCCTGCCATACCGCTTTGTGATATCGCTACTCCGTCAGGATTTAACATAGGAACATACTGTATACAAACTTCGTCCAGACTCTTATCTCCCTCCGCTCTCTTATCAAGCATCTCTTTAACCTGACGCATTACAACCGAAGCCGTAATATATTCTCTGGCATGAATTGCTCCTATTACAAGAATCTTTTTTGAAGCCTCTCTGTTTCCTATTATTATTCTGTAAATATTTCTTCCGTCAGGTGTCGTTCCTATTGAATCTGATGTAACACCTTCATACTTTTGCTTAAAAAGATTTATATCACCCTCCATCTTTTGATAAGTATACATATCTGTACTTAAAAATGTAAAATCTGTACTCTGCGCCACACTCTGCGTCTGTGCCGCCTTATAACTTGCGGAACTGTGTCCTATTATTCCTGCAAAGGCAGGCATTACCTGTGTCAGTATAATACATGCTGACAGTGTCATTGCTCCTAAAACATATCTCTTTTGCATATCTTCCTCCGTTGAAAAACTCTTTCACAACTATACAATATATTGAAACAAATTACTAGTTACAAAACATTAAACAGATATAGAAAATTTGTCGTACTTTTGAAGATTATACATTCATAAGTACTATATTATAATTATTTTTTACAATGTCTTGTGAATAAAATTTATCAATCCACTATGTTTCTAAATAAAAACAAGACGAATAAATCGGTATTATAATCGTTTTAGATGTAATAATTGTAACCTAAAGCAGTTAAATCCAGTATTCTTATTGTTAAAATATCTACTTTTTAAAAAAATATAGCAATTTATTTTCTTTTATGCTAGAATCAATCTATAGTATTTTACTATAGATTAAGAGCTCGAAAGGAGTAAATTTAATTATGGCAAAGAAACCGGATGAAAAGTATGGACTTTTTATAAATGGTGAGTTTAGAGATTCAAAAGACGGCAAGTTTTTTGATACATACTCTCCTGCTACAAAGGAAAAAATCGCAAGTGTAGCCGAGGCTACAAAAGAAGATGTAGATGATGCGGTAAACGCTGCTTGGGCAGCTTTTGATTCATGGAAGAATCTTGATAAAATAAAAAGAGCTGAAATTCTTTTAAAGATTGCAGATGTTATAGATGCAAATAAAGAGGATCTCGCTTATATCGAGAGTCTTGACAACGGTAAGCCTCTTCGTGAGACATTAAATGTAGATATTCCGTTTGCGGCAGATCATTTCAGATATTTTGCTTCCGCTATTCGTACAGAGGAAGATACTTCAAACTTCCTTGATTCAAAGACACTCTCACTTGTATTCAGAGAGCCTATCGGTGTAGTAGGACAGATAGTTCCTTGGAACTTCCCTTTCCTTATGGCGGCTTGGAAACTTGCACCTGTACTCGCTTCAGGATGCTGTACAGTACTTAAGAGCAGTTCTTCCACCCCTCTTTCAATCCTTGAGCTTGCAAAACTTGTTAAGGACATCATCCCTAAGGGTGTA
>CAKAQP010000197.1 GCA_916720285.1 uncultured Lachnoanaerobaculum sp.
AAAGATACATAGAAGAAAAGCGGAGCATAAAGAATAAATCCTATCAGGAAGCAAATCTGTCCAAGTGCTATATTATTAAAAGCCGGTGCGGTAACGGAAGCAACCACTATTCCTACATATACGATAAAATAGCTTGCAAAAACCTTCATCAAGTCATCAGGTATTTTAATCTTTAAAATAAAATTCAAAGTAAAATAAACTATCAGTACAAAATGTAAGATAATAGCCACATACCACAAAATCATTGCAAATGCAGGCACCATAGGCTTTATATACCCTGCAAGAAGCATCAAAGTCATGGTATATGTTCCCGATACACTTGCAGTAACCGGATTTTTCATATCTGTTACAAACGCATCAGGCATAGTCAAATACTTACATGTTACAAACAATATACCTACAAATGCCAAAACTCCGCAAAATATCTTCAAGTAAGGACTGTAAACTGCCAACAGATTTCCAAGTGCTGCAAATCCTAATGCCACTCCGCATAAAGGTAGCGGTACTCTTTTAAAAAAACTCATAACTACCCCTTATAAATCTATATTCTTCAATCCCTTTTCTCTAACAATAATCTCCGCTACCTTCTTTGCGGCAATTCCTGTAAATCTGATACACTGTTCCTTGTGCTCTCCGGCACCCATATCAAATTCTCTTGTAAGCACTCTGCAGCAGTTTGAATGCTTTCCGTTTGCATCTCTGAAGTAGTCATGTAATTCATGGGTGAGCTCCATACACTTAACTACCTTTGGATCCTTCGGACCGTTCTGCTCGGTTCTTCCAAAAATCATACCTAAAGCCATGATACCGCCGTTTAAAGCACCACACATACATCCGCTCTTACCTGCTCCCACAGCCATACCGGATGACATCGCTATAACTTCTCTAGGTACATCAAGTTCAAAATTGTCTACAACTGCCGCCATGAGCGCTTCGCAACAGAAGTATCCGTTTCTGTAATTGTCCTCTGCATCCTGTCTAACCTTGTCCACACTGATTTCACTTTTGATATTCATAATTTCCTCCTGAAACATTTTATATAATTTTATCACTCAAAAATATTTTTGTATACTAAAAAAAGCATAGATTTTGTACACCTATGCCAAAAAATGCGATATTTTTTATAGTTTTTATATATTAATCATTATAACTTATTCGTTTTATCGATAATATTATAGGATTTTTAAATATATCTTTACTATATATTTATAACCCCAATATATGCCTTGCTACAAACACACCGCTTGCTGAAGCATGTGAGAGTGAGTGAGTAACACCGCTACCGTCACCGATTACATAAAGATCCTTGTGAAGAGTCTCAAGATTTTTGTCAAGTTCCACTTCCATGTTGTAGAACTTAACCTCTACACCGTAAAGCAAAGTTTCATCGCCTGCAGTTCCCGGTGCAATCTTATCAAGAGCATAAATCATCTCAATGATATCGTCCAAAATTCTCTTAGGAATAACCAAAGACAAATCTCCCGGTGTAGCACTGAGTGTAGGTGTCATAAATGACTTGTTAAGTCTACCTGCACTACTTCTTTGACCTCTGATAAGGTCTCCGAATCTTTGAACCATTACACCGCCACCAAGCATGTTTGAAAGTCTGGCGATACTCTCACCATATCCGTTACTGTCTTTGAACGGCTCTGTAAAATGCTTTGATACAAGCAATGCAAAGTTTGTATTCTCTGTTTGAAGCGCCGGATCCTCATAGCTGTGTCCGTTTACTGTAACAATACCGTTTGTATTCTCATTAACTACGGCACCCTTAGGATTCATACAGAAAGTTCTTACCAAATCCTGGTACTTCTCCGTTCTGTAAACAATCTTACTCTCATAAAGCTCATCTGTAAGATGTCTGAAAATCTCGGCAGGAAGCTCAACTCTTACACCGATATCCACACGGTTTGACTTTGTAGGTATTTTTAACTCCTTACAGATCTGCTCCATCCATTTACTTCCGCTTCTACCTACAGATACTATACATTTATCACCGGTGAATTCTTCACCCTGCTTTGTATATAATTTATATCCTGCATCCAGCTTTTCTATTTTGACAATAGGTGTGTTAAAGAAAAACTCCACCTTATCCTTTAAATCTGTATACATATTTTGAAGAACTTCATAGTTGATATCAGTTCCCAAATGACGAACACTTGCATCCAATAAATGCAAATTGTTTTGTAAACAAAGTCTTTTAATATCTGAATTTGCTGTAGAATAAAGCTTGGTCTTTCCGCCGCCGTACTTTACATTGATTCCGTCTACATAGTTCATAAGTTCAATGGCTTTTTTCTTTCCGATATATTCATGCAAAGTACCACCAAACTCATTGGTAATATTGTACTTTCCGTCAGAAAATGCTCCTGCACCACCAAAACCGTTCATGATTCCGCAGCTCTTACAATTGATGCAAGACTTAATCTTGTCTCCATCTATTGGACAATGTCTTTTCTCAAGCGGATTACCGTACTCAAAAACCGCAATTTTCAGTGAGCTGTCCTGATTTATGAGTTCATAAGCCGAGAAAATACCTCCGGGACCTGCCCCGATTATCATTACATCATATTTCATATTTTTCCCTTTCACAAAAGCAATAACCATTACTTACATAAAAATGGCGATATCTCATTTGAAACATCGCATGCAACATTCCCATTATAATATGTCTTTTGAATACTAGCAATACACAATTGTATTAAATTATATTATCTATTGTATTAAATTATATTATCCTTTTAAAATATTCATAATTCTTTACTTTACTATTTTAAACAATAGATGCATAATATAGTAATGAACGCAAAAATTAAAAACCTAAAAAAAATTACTCTAACTATTATTTTAACAATTATAACCATACTCTCTCTCCCTATGCAGTCGTTTGCATATGTTGATTGGCCCGTAGATACAAATGTTTTATCGGAAGGTGCCATACTTATGGATGCCGACTCGGGAGCTGTACTTTATGGTAAAAACATTCATGAACATTACTATCCGGCAAGTATAACCAAAATTTTGACTGCCCTTTTAGTAGTGGAAAATTGTAATCTTGACGATATGGTTACATTTTCAAAAAATGCAGTATTTAATGTCGAACCCGGCTCATCAAGTGCAGGTATAGATGTGGGAGATACACTTACTGTAAGAGACTGCCTCTATGCAATGCTTTTACAATCGGCAAATGAAGCCGCAAATGCCCTGGCGGAACATACGGCAGGAAGCATTGAAGCATTTGCAAATATGATGAATGAAAAAGCGGCAAGTCTTGGCTGTACAGACTCACATTTCGCAAATCCAAGCGGATTAAATGATCCTGAGCACTATACCAGCGCATATGATTATGCTTTAATAAGCCGTGCGGCTTTTAAAAATCCTACGGTTACGGAAATAGATTCTGCAACATACTACAATTTGCCGCCTACAAGCAGAGTCCCTACCGGACAAACCTTGTACAATCATCACTCCATGCTCAGAAAAACCTCCGGTAATTTCTATCAGAACGCGATCTGTGGTAAAACCGGTTATACTTCACTGGCAGGAAATACACTGGTGACATATGCAAGAAATGACAGTATAGGACTTATTACGGTAGTACTTAACGGAAATAAAACGCATTATACGGATACTCAGGAATTATTGAACTTCGGCTTTGCAAACTTTAAAAATATAAAGCTGAGTTCTTCAGATATTAACACAAATTTTTCAAGTAATATCTCACTGATACCTGATTTTAACGAGTATACTATAGAACCTGACGATAATGCATCAATATCATTGCCGAATGATGCCGATATAAATGATATCAAGTCAACAGTAAACTTTGAAGAAAATTCAGGATCATCCGCACTTTGCAAAGTCGATTATACTTATAACGACTATCCGATAGGATCTGTGGACATAGTGGCAAAGAAAAATGAAAACTATGTTGCCGATGAGAACAATACAGAAGAAAGTGTTGCTGCAGACAATAATAAAAACAACTTACAAAACACCACCAAAAACTTTACAAATATAATACTGAATATTCCGAAGATAAACTATATTATAGTCGGAGCCTGTGTAGGAGGCTTTTTACTTCTCCTGCTAATTATCATTTTAATAAAAAAAAAGTTATCAAGCAGGAAAAGTGATTTGAGTGACAGAGAACTTCGAATATATAATCTATTAAAAAGCGGATGGAGTGCCAAAGACTGTGGAATAAGTGAAGAAGAAGCGAAATATATAATGGAAAAGCACTGATAACAGTGCTTTTTTGTTTATGCTATAAATTATGTATTTCTTTCTCAAGCGATAATATGCCTTGCATTACTTTATCAAAACTCGGTGGTTCTGCAAAAAACAT
>CAKAQP010000198.1 GCA_916720285.1 uncultured Lachnoanaerobaculum sp.
TCTGTCTCTGCAAGTCATATGTGGAAGCACATCAAAGTCAAGTTCATTTCTGACCTTGCAGGCAAGCAAGCAGCTGTCCATTCTTGCTCTTGCTATAGGATTGTCTGCTATAGTTACAATATCCGCTCCGGCTGTTTTTAATTTTGCTGCATTGTCAATAAATTTGGAAACATTGGTATCTATCGGTGAATCAAGTTCTACAGCTATAGGCTTTTCTCCTGATAAAAGCTTTTGTTCAAATCTGTTTAATCTTATATTCTGTGAGACATTTTTTTCTTTCTTTACGGATTTTCTCGGCTTTATAAGCATTCCGCTCATGCTCTTTTTTAGAAGTTCAATATGCTTTGGAGTAGTTCCGCAACAGCCTCCTACCATATTTACACCCATATCAAGTATATCTTCTATCTGAGCAGCAAAATAATTTGCCAATGAACCGTAGTGTATTTTATTATCTCTGACTATCGGATATCCGGCATTTGGCATAGCCATAAGGAAAAGCCCGTCAGTATCAACATCTCTTAAAAGCTTTGCCATATGATTTGCGCCTGAAACGCAGTTAAGTCCCACCGCATCAAAAAATCCTGATTCGCAGATCTCTTTAAACATTGACTTATAGTAATACCCTTCGCTTGAATATCCGTCAGGCATCACTGCAAAAGATGCTATTATAAAAGCTTCCGGTGATCTATCTTTGATATATTCGCCTATTGCTTTTAATCCTACAGTGCTGTTTCTTGTTTCAAACAGAAAATGATTTATGCCTTTTTCAAGGAATATATCTGCCAAGATTTTATACTCTTCAAATGCTTCATGATTGCTGTCAACGCTTAATACGCCCATATCGGCAAATACATATGCCCTGTCCTTTGCGGCTTCAAGCGCTATGTCCACACCTGCACTTATTACCTCTTTTTGTAAAGCTCTGTCACCAAGGAATGCATCTATACCTGTAGAAAAGGTATTTGTAATTATCGCCTTTGCACCTGCCTCAATATATTCATTATGAATCCCTCTTATAAGCTCAGGATTTTTGATATTGGCAAGTTCGCAGCCGATACCGTCATCTGTAAGTTCATCATAATATGTTCCCATCGCTCCGTCAAAGAGCAATATATTTTTCTTTAAATATTCTCTTATATTTTCCATAATTTATCATCCTAAAACTGTCTTTGCAATGTCAACCGAGCTTCTGGCATCAGGTGCATAGAAGTCTGCACCCATTTCATCCGCATAATCCTTGGTAAGCACGGCACCGCCTACCCACACTTTGCAATCACTTGATACCTTTCTAATCTCTTCAATAGTCTTTTTCATAGCCGGCAATGTTGTAGTCATAAGTGCTGAAAGTCCTACAAGCTTTACATCCTCTCTTATTACCGTATCCACCACTTTTTGAATATCTACATCTCTTCCAAGATCGATCATTCTGTAACCGTAGTTTTCCAAGATTACCTTGACTATATTTTTACCGATATCATGTATATCACCTTTTACGGTACATACCACTATCTTTCCCTTGCTGACATTGTGCTCACCCTTGTTTGCTATTCTTTCTTTGATAAGCTCAAATGCGGAGCTCGCCGCATTTGCCGCATTGATAAGCTGTGGCAGGAATATTACCTGCTTTTCATATAAATCTCCTACCGTATCAAGTGCCGGTATAAGGTATTCATTTATTATTTCAAGCTCTCCGTGGTCCTCCAAAAGCTTCTTGGCATTATTATAGGTTTCTTCCTTAAGCCCTTTTAATATTGCATCCTGCACAACTTCTTTTGTAACTTCTCCATTGTCGGATACCGCTACCACCTTGGTCTCAGCCTTTACAGTAGCAAATCTCTCAATATATTTTACAGAGTCCTTATCCTCACCTGAAAGTACTTTAAATGAGTATATTGCATTCATAATACCTTCAATATTCGGATTTACTATAGGAAGGTCAAGTCCTGCATACATTGCCTGTATCAGGAAATTCTCTGTGATATGACTTCTTGCAGGAAGACCGAATGAAATATTGCTGACACCAAGAGTTGTATGAAGTCCAAGTTCATTTGTCACTCTTCTTACAGCCTCAAGAGTTTCTTTTGCTTGATCCTGCTGTGCTGAAACTGTAAGTGTAAGACAGTCAATTATAACATCTTCTTTTTTCAGTCCATACTCCAAAGCCTTTTTTAGTATATGCTTTGCATTGTCAAATCTTTCCTGTGCCGTAGTAGGTATACCGTTTTCATTTAGAGCAAGTCCTATAACCGCCGCACCGTATTTTTTTACGATAGGAAGTATCAGATCAAGTCTCTCATCCTCCGCATTTACAGAGTTTACTATCGCTCTACCATTATATACACGTAGTCCCGCCTCTATAGCCTCAGGATTTGATGAGTCTATCTGCAAGGGAACATTAACTACAGACTGTACAGCCTTTACAGCCTCTATCATAAGTGCAACTTCATCACCGCCCGGAACACCTACATTGATATCCAGTATATCAGCTCCCGACTCTTCTTCCTCTATTGCCACCTTACATATATATTCCATCTCATGGTTTAAAAGTGCTTCCTGAAATCTTTTCTTTCCGGTAGGATTTAATCTCTCACCTACAACTCTTACACCGTTAATCTCCACCATTTCATTGCCTGAACATATACCTGTTTTTGCCTTTGTAGGCTCTATCTTTTTAAACTCTCTGCTTTCAAATGCTGACCTTAACTCACTGATAAATTCAGGTGATGTACCGCAGCATCCTCCTGCATAATCTATACCTATTTCACCAAAATCCGCCATAAGATCCGCAAAATCACTTGCAAGCAGATCATATTCTCCTGTGGAAGGATTTGGAAGTCCGGCATTTGGCTTTATTATTATAGGTAAATTGGTCCATTCTTTAAGTTTTTTTGCAAGAGGTAATATCTCCTTTGGTCCCAGAGAGCAGTTAAATCCTACAGCATCCACTCCAAGTCCTTCAAGTGTTACAGCCATTGATTCTATCTTTGTGCCCGTAAAGGTTCTTCCTGTGGTCTCATATGTCATGGTAACCCAAACCGGAAGCTTTGTATTTTCCTTTGCGGCAAGTACACCTGCTCTTACATCATAGAGATCTGTAAATGTTTCAAAGATAATAACGTCAGCCCCGTATTTTTCACCGGCTATTACCATCTCTTTATATATTTCATAGGCATCTTCAAATCTGAGTACGCCAAGCGGCTCCAAAAGCTCACCTATAGGTCCGATATCAAGAGCTATCTTTACATCCCTTTTACTCTCGGCTACTGCTTCCTTTGCAGACTTAATTGCAGTCTTTACTGCCGTATCAACATCTATCTTACAGCCTTCAAGCTTATGTGCATTTGCTCCGAAAGTATTTGTATATATTACATTGCTACCTGATTCTATATATTTTAAATGTATATTTTTTACTATATCCGGATTGTCAAATCCGAAGACCTCAGGATGTTCTCCGGCCTTCATACCGGCAGCCTGAAGCATTGTTCCCATTGCGCCGTCAAGTATCAATAAATTATGCATAACATCTGACTCCTATCTTTCTATATCTGCAGGATTTTAAAAGATTACATCCTGCACAGGTCTTTTTAAGTGTCTCAAGTTTTTGATCACTGACACCTATTATAGCTGTCACCGATTTTCTTGGTAACATTATTCCGCTGTCACTGACATTTACACCTATTCTTCTTGTCGCATTGACCACATTTACAAACTGCCTCTGTATGCTTATAGGTAAATCACCGTAACCCGGTGAAAATCTGAATGTCAGATAATTGTTTTCCTTTAAATATTGTTCTCTAAATCCTGCTTCTATACTGTCACATACAGCTTCTATAAGTGTCGAACCGCATGAGTCCATAATAAGTGCATTTGCTACATTCTTAAGTTCTTCTTTTCTTATGGCGTTATCAACTCCGACTCCTATTGTTGCAGCCATTAAAATAAGCTTATGGCAATCTTTTATATGCTTTTTAATACTGTTTCCCACAAAAAAATCAAGCTCTGCCGGAAATTCTCCCTTGTTTTCAAGATCCCATTCTCTGAAAACAAAGTTCGGCTTTGCAACGGCATTTATTTTATCCATGCATTCGAGCACCTGTGCATGCAGGTTTTCATCTATTTCTTTACCATTGTGTTGAAGATACCTAAGTACCTCCGACTCATCCTCCGGTGTAAGTTTTACATCTATATTAAACATTTCTCTTCTTCCTAACATATATATTAAAAGTCTGTCGACTTGTTTCGTTTTACTATAGTAAGATAATTTATAAAAAAAGTAAAGTTTTACATTATACATATA
>CAKAQP010000199.1 GCA_916720285.1 uncultured Lachnoanaerobaculum sp.
AAGCTTGCAAGTATTGTGAGTTTCAGATTCTTTTCAAGGTCTTCCTCGCTCTTTACACTGTCATCCAGAAGTTCTATCGCTACTATTATTCCCGAAATCAGAAATATTCCCAAGATTGCTCCCATCATGGCATTTTTCTTTATGCTTGGTCCCGATTTTTCTTCCGGTGCTATTCCAAGCTCTATTATTTTTGGAGGAACCACCTCCATCAAATCACCTATATATTTTGATGACGAAAGTGCTATCTGATTTACTATTTCCTTTGCATTTTCAGGATTGGGATCCGTCACCGTCAGTGACAATATTCTTGTATCCAAAGGATTATCCACTTTCAGCTTTTTTCTCAGCTGCTTATAATTTATATTAAGCCCCAGTTTTTCTATAACCTCTTCAAGTACAGGTCTACTCTGTATCATGACCTTATAGTCTTTTGTAAGCTGACTTCCTATTTGAAGATCTGCCAAAGAGTTCAATGTTGTCTCTTTTGACAAGACATACATCTGTGATGTTGACTGATACTGCGGTGTGATAAAAAATATGCTGAAAGCCGCTGCTAATACAAACCCCAGTACTCCCGCCGATAAAATCATCCACCATTTTTCTTTTAATACAAAGATAAGTTCGAGCAGATCTATTTCTGTCTCTTCGTTTGTCATTCTTTCCCCCATTTATCTACTCCATTCTATTTCTGTAATATTACGTTTGCATTTTCAT
Source organism: uncultured Lachnoanaerobaculum sp. (assembly GCA_916720285.1). Lineage (GTDB taxonomy): Bacteria > Bacillota > Clostridia > Lachnospirales > Lachnospiraceae > Lachnoanaerobaculum. The sequence continues at coordinate 715 of CAKAQP010000199.1, forward strand.
ATGTCATTTCTATCAAATACTTTTCCGCATTCTTTGAAATCCATGATAATGCTTTTGTGATTTCAGGTTTCCTTAAGTCAATTCTATGCATATCTGTAGCCATAAAGGAAACATTACCTTCCTTTATCTTCTTCTTACACCAAAGTGTATTCATATTGAAAATTCCACCGTTCAAACTGCTGTAGTTCATTTGAAACAATGCACCTAAGGTTTTTATTTCTTCAAGTCTCTTATTCTTTCTTAAACATGAATACCGCTCAACATGAGCAAATATCGGAATAAAGCCGCCAAAGATTATATCTCTTGTTGCCATCTTCAAGTAATTGAAACTTACTCCGGGATCAAATTCCACCAGAACATAATTGCTGTCTGCCAGTGTCAGATACTTTTTCTTTTTCAATGACTCTATAGTATCTTTTGAATAAAATATCTCCTGTCCTGTATAAATATCACATTTGATATTTTCTTCTTTCAGTTTTGTGTTTAATACATTTATTTTTTCAACTATCTCTTCAGGTCTTAGATTCGGCATGTTATGTGGCGTTGCTATTATTTTCTCTATACCTTGACTAACCGCCATATCTATAAGTTTAAGAGACTCGTCAGGATTTCTTGCTCCGTCATCCACACCGAAAACTATGTGGGCATGAATGTCAATCAATCGGTTATTTCCTTTCATATATGTTTATTTTCTTTTAAAAAGAACTTTTTCTTTATACTATTATACAACCGAATATTATTTATTCAACGAAAAAATTAAGATTACTTAAAGACATATTAAGAATTTTGTCAACTTTGTTAAAATTTTGTTCTCTACTTTCAGTCTGCTTTTCAATAGACGTTCTTCCATTAATAAACAGCAGTGTTTTTATTCTATAAATGAATGTTTTGATTCTTTTCATTCATAAATTTTGTTTATTTATTCACTTTTTCTATATTGCCATTCGTGTAATTTCATTGTATCTTTATACTTATCAATATTTCGGGGAGATTATATGCGACTTTTAATATGTGAAGATGAAGAGGATATTTTAAACGGACTTGCAAAGGGACTTCGTAAACTTAACTATTATGTGGATACGGCTATGGACGGCGAAGAGGCTCTGAGTCTATATTTTGAATCCGAGTACGATCTGATAGTTCTTGATTTGAATATGCCGAAGCTTGACGGTCTTGAAGTTTTAAAGGTTATAAGAGAGGATAATCCTGACTGTAAGGTCATTATTTTATCTGCAAGGGATACTTTAAATGATAAGGTTCTGGGACTTGACCTCGGTGCAAACGACTATATGGTAAAGCCTTTCCACTTTAAAGAGCTTGAGGCAAGGATAAGAGCATTGCTTCGTACTTCCTACAGTGCCAATAATGATTGTATCAAGCTTGACTCTTATGGTATTACAATCTATATAAATAAAAAACAGGTTCAAAAGGACGGTGAGAATATTGCTCTTACTCCGAAGGAATACGCTATTTTTGAGTATCTTTGTCTGCATAAGGATACTTTGGTTTCTGCCGATGAACTGCTTGAGCACAATGTAGATATGAATGCAAGTGACGCCTCAGGTGTTATAAAGGTACATATAGCGGCTATAAGAAAAAAACTTGGAAGCGATGTTATAAAAACAAACAGAGGAATGGGCTATACTATAAATGACTAGTATGCCCATTCCTCTTTTATCCTATATATTTAATCCCTACATTATTTAAGCTTTTCCAACACACCCTCAACGGCTGCTGTAAATGCCTCAAGATTTCTGCCACCCTGTATTACGCCTACTATATTTCTGTCAGAATCTACAAAGAATGTTGTAGGAAAAGCCATAAGACTCATTACAAAGTCCTCAGTAGCACCTTCAGGAACTATGTTCTGATATGTAACTTTGTTCTTATCAATTATTTCCTTAACAGCATCCAAGTCTGTTCCGGCATCCTGTGCAAGACCGATTACATTTACATCTTTGTCTTTCATGCTTTCATAGAGTTTTTGCAACTCAGGAATCTCCTGAACACATGGACCGCACCAGCTTCCCCATACATTTACAACTGTAAGTTTGCTGTCTTTAAATAAATCACTGCTGATATCCTCTCCTGAAACAGTCTTTGCAGTGAACTCAGGGAACTTCTTATCTTCTTTATCGGACTCAGCCTGTTTGGAATCTTCCGCCTTGGCATCAGCCTGCTTTGACTCTGTAGTTGTGGCCTCACTTGATGAAGTCTTGCTGCTTGCATTACAAGCACTTATTCCGGCTGCCATCATAAGAGCCATACCTAAAATCAATATTTTCTTCCTCATAATTACTCCTTATCTATAATACTGTGTTAGTATACCATAACTTAGGTAAAGCTAAGGTTAAGAAATTCAGTATTCTATCTTAATATTACCACTCTGCTTACATTTATCTCAGGCGCTTCTTTACTATCACCTGTAAGCATGAAGTTATCAGACCATACGAGGACTTTATCACCTTTTTTGATATCTGAAAACTCAACTTCTTCACCTGTCGATGAAAGTACAGGTTTTACTTTATTGTCAATACTCCATTTGGCATTGTTTAGAGTATCTTTAAGCTTTACTTTACCGTCAGACTCCTCATATCCTTCGATACTGTCTGTATACATAGGCATATGTAATTTATCAGGTACATTGGTCAGTACCACATATGAATTTACCTGTGGTGGCAAACTCATCATATACTCAGGTGCCACCCATGCATAAATAGTATCGCCTTCCTTCGGTGCATCACTTACAAGTCCTGTAGATATATCTACAAATTTTATTCCCGAATTATCAAGTAAAAGGTCAACTTCATCCGGAACTTCCTGTTCATCTTTACCGGCTGTACTTTCACTGCTTACCGGTTCATTTCCGACATATGATATCCTCTCTATACGTATCACATCATCTGAAATTGATTTTATCTTTCCATTTTCTGCTCCCGGCAAATAAGGCATATCTGTTGGCATATCCGTGTTTGCTTCAATACTCATACCAGCTTCTTTTGCATCCACACTTTCCGCAACCGTTTCTTTAGTCTCATTTGTTTTTGCATTGTTTGCACAACCCATCAAAACCGATACCGCCGCAGCCGCTATCATAAGCTTTTTCAAATTCTTTTTCATATCTTTCTCCTTAAATTTATTTTAACGATGTAATATCGCTATTATCCTATACCGATACATTCAAGGCATATATTGACCGCCTTTTTTAACACTACAAGATGCTCATCTCTTATAACACCGGTTACTACCATTATTGCTCCTATTCCGAGAGCCGCAAATGGAAGTATTCTGCTCTTTTCAGCTTTTTTTATCAATTCTTTCATTTATGTTCTCCTTTGAAATCTATTAAAAGTTCTACAAAATCATTTTTCATACTGTTTGCACTTATATTGAACTTGTGCTTATTCATTATTTCCTTGGTTATTGCAAGTCCGAGGCCGCTTCCGCCGTATTTTTTCGATCTGGATTTGTCTACACAATAAAATGCATCAAATATTTTTTCCAAATCTTCTTTCGGTATTCCGACTCCGTAATTTTTTATACTTAATATATTATCTCTAAGCCTGATTTCAATGC
>CAKAQP010000200.1 GCA_916720285.1 uncultured Lachnoanaerobaculum sp.
GTCTGTTATCAATCTTATATATAGTAAGTAAATCAAAAAGCAAATTACTGTCTTTCGGATAGGATAAATATCTTGCCTCCCAAGAAGGAGCAAACTTTTCCTTATATTTTCTCAGACCGCCGAAGGAATAGAAGCGACTTGTGAAGCTGTAAACTAAAAATGCAAGCTTTTCATTTAAGAAGCTGTGGTCATACTGTCCTACATTTGAAAGAGGAGCCATTCCAAGGTCAAAGTATCTAATATTATTTTCCTTCATATAAAGAAAAATTTGAACAAAGAGATAGTCCATAATACCGTTTCTTTCCGTTTTAGGGTCGTAACGCATAAGATCTATACTTGACTCATTATCATTATTACATACCAAAAAGTTTGCAAATGCCTGAATATTTCCGGAATCATCAAGCACACAGGCAATGGGGGCAAGTGAAAGATAATCTCTGTCAAAATACCCTAAAGAAAAGCCCTTTTCCTGCCTGCCCGAAAGCCAGCCGTCAGAAATATTTTTTAATTCATCCAAAAAATCATTTGAAAAAGGCGGAAACTCTACTTTAAAGGAATATCCGCTGTTTTCCCCACGATTTGTAATAGCACGAAACTTTCTTCCGGCTTTTCCGGTCAGGTCAAATTCATTCAGATCAACTTTTGCAGTTTCACCAAATTTCATAAAATCATAGCCGTAATTATGAAGAAGTAAAGTCATATCCTGACTTGTTTCATAAAAAAGCGGTATAAGATTTTTGGCTTCAGTATCTTTTATAAATGAAGAAACCGCCTTATTAAAATATTCACTTTTACCTATAGGATCTCCCATAACAACAGCCTTACCGTCCTCTAAGGCAAATTGGAAAGCCACAAGATCATTATTTCCTTCAGTGTAATAATAGATAAGTTTATCTCCCAAAAATGCAAGAGAAGCATTTAAGTTGGTATTGTCGAAACTTTCCAAAAACGCTTTATAACGAGATTTTTCAAATTTTTCTCCAAAAGAAAAATATCTGTCCTTTGCCATAGATTCTACTGCAATATAAAAGAATGCAATAATCAGTAAGTAGGCAAAAAGATGTAAAAAGTGATTGAAAAATCCGTTAAAAAAATGTGTCCCTATAGAAGCCCTTGAGAGGAAACCGTTATGATGAAAGAGCTGAAACCCCAAACTGTTGCCAGCTGTATTTCCCCTTGATACATACAAAAGAAATACAGTGACTATAAAGCTGGAAAATATATATCCTATATCTTTTATTCTGTCCTCTAAGGAATAGAAAAATGACTTTCTGTTTAAGCTCTTTCTCTCAGTATATAAAAGCATTAAAAATACAAGTATATAAAGACTTCCAAAAACAGAGTAGCCGCCAAGGTTGATATAAATCAGGCTTATAGGGCATAGTACAATACAAAAAGATTTTGCAAATGTGGAATGTCGTTTTATCAATCTTCCAAGCAGGAAGAAAAGGCTTCCGAGAAGGAAACTTGGAAATTGAAAGAGCAGCTGTCCCCGGATGGGATCCATTTTTCCTATAAAAGGTATGTTATGAATTTCATCAGGAAGTATTGCACTTGCCATAAGGAAAAAGCCGAAGAAATTTGCCATAAAATGAAGTATTCCACGGCTTATTATGTTTAAGAACTTCCCGGGTAATCCCAGAAATTTGTCATTTATCTGGCCGGCCATACTTTTTATAAATAATATCAGTCCTATAAAGAAAGGAATAAAATAATAAAAAATACGGAAAAGCAAAAGCCAACTTGCCGCCTCATTATGGTTTAATGAAAGATGGAGCAGCCCTCCTATCATTATCAGATCAAAACTTCCAAGACTTCCGGGTATCATTGATACAATACCTATACAAATGGAAATACAATATAAAGGAAGTATATTTACAAAAGAAACATTATAACCAAGTACTTTTCCTACATAGAAGAAAAAACCGGATACAAACAGCCAATCCAAAAGTGAGGTTCCTATGAGAGCAAGTATTTTCTTTTTACTCAAATTTCCGAAGTAATCAAGTCTTTTTCTTGTAGATAGGAAAAGTAGTACCGGAAGTATAAGAGAGGCAAGTACAAGTACAAAACTGTATGTCTTTAAAGTGTTATTCTTATCATGAGAAAATAACAATAACAATGATACAAACGACAATAAAGACAGACCGGACATAAAGTACGGCATTACCTTTGATATGCCTTTCATTGTTTTGCCTTCCTGTTCTTCGTCGGAAAAATAGCTGTACCTAAGTCCGACATCCACAAGACCTGCAAAGCCTATAAGATTATTTAAACTGTTTATAGTCCAACTGTTTTCAACAAGCTTAAATATAGAAATTTTCTTACCAAGCTCTTTTGTCAGTATATAGTCATACAGCATCATAGGAGAAACTGCAAGAATACCGAAAATAAAAAGGCTAAAAATCTGTAAAACAGATAAATGGTTAAGTATATCCTTTACGGCACTGAAAGAAACAGCCTTTCTCATATGAGAAAATTCTATCAGAACCAAGATTAGTATACTTACAAACAAGATACCTTTTAGAACATTTTTATATTTTTTTAAAAAAGAGATTATCTTTTGCATACTTACCTCCTTGAAAAATTGCAAATCACCAGGTAGAACTTTGTATACAGCTTACCATTTTTGAAATAGTCTTGTTAAAGTAGTTACTGTCCTTTTTTGGAATATTGTGTCCTTGGTTTTTTCTCTCTATAAACTTACCATGTGGAAAAAGCTTTGCAATAGCTATGCTGTGATCCCTTTTGATCATATCATGGTCTCCAACCAAAACTATGACAGGATAGTTTGATTTAGAGAAAGCTTCTTTAGGAATATTCAGATCTTCACGCAAGAGCGGAGAGACCTTTGATCTCCTTTTAAAAAAGGGGAAGATTATACCCAGAGTTTTATATAATACCTCTTCAAGATAACAAGCGTATCCGGGGAGAAATTTCAGACCTTTAAAAGTAATATTACCGCTGTTTGCTAAGATACCTGCAACTCTGTTTTGGTAAAGTGCAGCATACTTTATAGCAAGGTTTGCACCGTCGCTATGTCCTACCAGCAGACATTTTTCTATATTAAGATATGAAAGCAGTTCATCAAGACTTTCTGCCAGATAAGAAAAGCTTATCTTCCCCAAAATATTTCCTGATTTACCATGTCCTAAGCTGTCTACAAAAATAAGTTTATAGTACTTACTTAAAACCCTTTGTTTTTTAAAATAACCGCTTTCCAGATTGTTTCCGTGTAAGAAGACAACAGGAAAGCCTCTTCCTATGATTTCATAATGGATTCTCTCTCCGTTACTACGATAAAATTCCATTTCATCACACTTTCTATGCTTTATCTTGTATCATGTTCTAGCACAATGAAAATGAATTGTCAAATTAAGTTTGGATAAAGGAAATTTTTCATATGTAGGGAATAGAAAATCAGATTTAAAACCGGTGGTAAAAATGGTATTATTGTATATAGTGTGTTAAATTATGTAAAGAGAAATAAAAATATTTTGTCCACAATATGATACCACATACTAAGTTCGTATAAAGGGACAGGATAAGCATTATAATCAAATGGAGAGTGAAGTATATTAGGATAAATATATATGGATATTAAGGCGTTTGATAATATCAAAAATGTTGTTAGAGATGATATGCTATCAACTATAAGTCGGTTTAGGACTTTCTTAAAAACATGTCACACCGGCTAAAAAAGTGAAATAGAATCAAAATGAGATTATTAGGTGTATGGAGGATACTTGAATAAAGAAAAATTCAATATAAAAGATAAAGAAATCACCCTATACAAGTCATCTGCTATAAATTCGCCTTTAATTGTTTTTAATACTTTTGAAGGTGATGGAGAAGATTTATATCAAACATTGCAGAATATGGGTTGCACTTTTTTAAATCTACTTGTAATTGGAAATATTGATTGGAATCATGATATGTCGCCATGGTATATGCCTTCAATTTATTCTAAAGAAAAATCTTTTAGTGGAGGTGCAGATGACTATCAGAGATTACTTATAGATGAGATTATACCAAAGGCAAAGGAGATGATTGAGGGAGAACCCGGATTTACAGGAATAGCAGGATATTCGCTTGCAGGTCTTTTTGCTGTTTATACTATGTATAAAACAGATGTATTTGACAGAGTGGCAAGTATGTCAGGCTCACTTTGGTTTTATGACTTTATGGAATATTGTAAAAGGAATGATTGTAGGAAGTTACCTGATAAAATCTATTTTTCTCTAGGTGATAAAGAGGCAAATACACGCAATCCTATATTAAAAAA